>CAIOYU010000390.1 GCA_903862565.1 uncultured Actinomycetes bacterium
GCCCGGAGCCAAGCATTGGGAGATCTTCTCCGGACTCTGCCGCGCTGTCTCGGCCACCGCCAACGATGTGCCCGACGCCTACCACGCGGCGCTGGCCATCGAGCACGGCGCGACCTGGATCACCAACGATCGCGGGTACGCCCAGTTCCCGAACCTGTTGTGGCGCAGCCCGATTGACTAGTCGTCTCCAATGGCGGAACGCTACCGTCGCCCCCTTCGCGCAGGTGGGCGGCGCTCAAAACCTCAGGGTCGGCGACCACGCGGCGCGGAGGATCGGTTGCGCCGGGGCCGGCACCGGGCAGTCGGGATGCCTGATCTGCTGACCGCGGCGCACGGGCTCACGGTGGTCCACTACGACGCCGACTTCGAGACCGCCGCCACCGTCGTCGCCTTCGAGCAGGTGTGGGTCGCCCAGTGCGGCAGCCTGTTACACCAGGCCCCGCCCAGCCGTAGCCGAGTATCAGTTATGACTGATACTATTGCGTTGTGCGGAAGTGGGATGTCGATCTGACTCTCATCGAAGCGTGGATCGACACCCTCGATGACGAGGAATACGACAACGTGATTGCGGCTCTTGAACAATTAGAGGAACACGGGCCGGTTACGCGCCGACCTTTCGTGGACACCCTCGAAGGATCGGCGCACCCGAACATGAAGGAGCTTCGGCCTCGAGCCACGAAAGGCGGAGCCCACATGCGGGTGATATTCGCCTTCGACATCAAGTCGCGGGCGATCCTGCTGGTCGCCGGAGACAAGGCGGGAAACTGGGCGAAGTGGTACGCGACGAATATCCCCATCGCCGACCGCCTGTTCAGCGCACACCAAGAGAAGCTGATGAAGGAGGCAGACGCGGCGAAGGCCGCCAAGCCAACGACAAGAAAGAGAAAGAAACGATGGCCACGCTCGACGACCTTCGGCGCCGCCGCCCCGGCAACCGTGCTCGCATTGACTCGATCAAGGATGAGATGGACCGTGAGGTTGCGCGGTACCGCCTTCGTGAGCTGCGCGAAGACGCCGGCTACACCCAGGCCGCGCTCGCGGCGGCCATCGGGGTCGGACAGAACCGCGTCTCGCAGATGGAACACGGCGATCTGGGCACCAGCCGGGTCGATACCCTGCGCAAGTTCGTCGAGGCCACTGGCGGGGAACTGGAGGTCGCCGTGAAGCGCCCAGACGGGTCGCGCGTCGTGTTGAGCATCTAAAGCGGTGGCCTTGGCGGGGGGTTAACTGTTGTGAAAGCGAACGCGGCGACGGTCTGACATCCCGCGTTCCCGCGCCTGAGCGGCCAGACGGTCGCGGGTCTGAACCGTGACGCGAACCGTAGTCGTCGATGTAGACACATCTGTAGCCTAACGGTGGCTCCGGTCGTCAGCGCCCTGACGCCCGGCACCGTCGGCACCCTCCGCTAGGACACCGGTGTCGTGGTTGTCGTCGCCGTCGGCTCCGCCGATGTGCTCGACGAGGTCGTATCGGTCGACGAGGATGAGGTTTCGGCACCCGACGTCGCAGGGCCCGACGTCGCTGGGCCTGACGTGCCGCTCTGCCCGGGCGGGGCCGGCGGCGGGGGCGGCGGGGGAGTCAACACGGTGTCGATCAGGTAGACCACGGCGTTGGCCGTCCGGATGCCGCCGCAGACCACGGTGGCGTCGTTGACTTTCAGTTCGTCGCCGGACCCGGTGACGTTCACCATGCCGCCCTGCACGGTCTTGTGTTCGCCGACGACCTGGTCAGGCGTCAGCTGTTGGGGCACCAGGTGGTAGTTGAGGATCTTGGTCAGCTGGGTGGAGTCGCCCCGCAACTTCTCCAGAGTCTCCGGGCTGAGCCTGCCCCAGGCGTCGTCCAGCGGTGCGAACACGGTGAACTGCCCTTTGTTGAGCGTGTCGACCATGTTGACTTCGGAGTTCAGGTTGCCGGCCAGGGCCGCGGAGAGGGTGGTCAGGAGCGGGCTGTTGGCCAGGGCGGCCGCCGCCGGGTCGGTGGTCATGCCGTCCAGCGACCCCGGCCCTGCCGGCACCTTTGTTGCGTATCCGCCGCAGCCGATGCCGACGAGCCCTGCCGGTACGGGCACGTCGGTCGACGTCGGGGTGGTTGTGGTGCTGGTCTCGGAAGACGACGCCGTCTCGGCCGCCTCGGTGGACGTTTCGGTCAGGCTGGCGTCAGTGACGTTCGACGAGCAGGACGAGAGCGTCAGCGTGCCGACGATCAGGGCCAGACCGGTGAGAGTCCGGGCTGAGCGGTACACATCCATGGCGACGATTCTTCACTGCCCGCCATGGTGCTCGGCGCAGGGGCCGTTCGTTTTCGTCATGACGCACAATGAACCGGTGGAGGAATCGGTGGACCGTGTGCGGGTGTTGATTCTCGGCAGCACCGGGTCGATCGGCACCCAGGCCCTCGAGGTCATCGCCGCCAACCCGGATCGTTTCGAGGTCGTCGGCCTGGCGGCCGGCGGCGGCAATCCCGAACTTCTGGCCCGCCAGCGGGCCGAGACCGGTGTGACGAATATCGCCGTCTCCGACGCAGCCGCCGCCGAACGTATCGGGGACGTGACGCACAGCGGGCCGGGCGCGGTCACCCGGCTGATCCAGGAGACCGCGGCCGACGTCGTCCTCAACGCCTTGGTCGGCGCTCTCGGGCTGGAGCCGACGCTCGCCGCGTTGGCCACCGGTGCCCGACTGGCCCTGGCGAACAAGGAATCGCTGGTGGCCGGCGGTCCACTGGTGCTCAAGGCGGCGGCGCCGGGCCAGATCGTGCCGGTGGACTCCGAGCACTCGGCCCTGGCGCAGTGCCTGCGGTCGGGCACCGCCGACGAGGTGGCCAGGTTGGTGCTCACCGCGTCGGGGGGCCCGTTCCGCGGTTGGTCGGCCGCCGATCTGGAGGGCGTCACTCCTGAGCAGGCGGGAGCTCACCCGACCTGGAGCATGGGGCCGATGAACACGCTCAACTCGGCGTCCCTGGTCAACAAGGGCCTGGAGTTGATCGAGACGCACCTGCTGTTCGGTGTTCCCTACGAGCGAATCGACGTGGTTGTCCACCCGCAGTCGATCGTGCACTCGATGGTGACTTTCGCCGACGGCTCCACCATCGCCCAGGCCAGCCCCCCGGATATGAAACTGCCGATCGCGCTGGCGTTGGGCTGGCCGCACCGGGTGGCCGGATCAGCGGCCGCCTGCGACTTCAGCACCGCCTCCACCTGGGAATTCGAGCCCGTGGACGACGTCGTCTTCCCGGCGGTGGACCTCGCCCGGCAGGCGGGGGAGACCGGCGGCTGCATGACAGCCGTCTACAACGCCGCCAACGAAGAGGCCGCCGAGGCCTTCCTGGCCGGGCGGATCCGCTTCCCCGCCATCGTGCGGACGATCGCCGAGGTCCTCGCCGGCGCCGACCAGTGGGCCGCGCAACCCGCTACCGTGGAGGATGTACTCGAAGCCCAGCGGTGGGCACGGTCGCGCGCCCGCGACGCGGTGGCCGCCGCGGCACAGGAGGTTGTCCCCGGCCCATGATGTTCGTCGTCGGAATTATCTTGTTCGCGCTCGCCATCCTGGTGTCGGTGGCTCTACACGAGTGCGGTCACATGTGGGTGGCTCGCGCCACCGGCATGAAGGTGCGCCGTTACTTCGTCGGCTTCGGGCCGACGATCTGGTCGACGTTCCGGCGCAACAAGCTCGGCAGCACCGAGTACGGACTCAAGGCGATCCCGGCCGGCGGTTTCTGCGATATCGCTGGCATGACGCCGCTCGAGGAGTTGCGGCCCGAGGACGAACCGCACGCGATGTACAAGCAGAAGACCTGGAAGCGCGTCGCGGTGCTGTTCGCCGGCCCGGCGATGA
Organism: uncultured Actinomycetes bacterium; assembly: GCA_903862565.1. Classification (GTDB taxonomy): domain Bacteria; phylum Actinomycetota; class Actinomycetes; order Mycobacteriales; family Mycobacteriaceae; genus Mycobacterium. The sequence goes on from CAIOYU010000390.1 coordinate 3,831, forward strand.
ACTTCGTCATCGGACTGGTGCTGGTCTACGCGATCGCCGTCATCTGGGGCCTGCCCAACCTGCATCCGCCGACCGCCGCCGTCGTCGGCCAAACCTCCTGCGTGAAGGCCGAAGTCGTCAAGGGTGAACTCGGCGCGTGCTCGGGTACTGGCCCGGCCGCCCAGGCCGGCATCAAGGCCGGTGACGTGGTGGTCAAGGTCGGCAACACCGACGTCAAGACCTTCCCCGAGATGGTGACCGCGGTTCAGAAGTCCTCCGGCCCCACGCCGTTCGTGGTGCAACGCACCCAGGACGGCCAGACGAGCACCGTCAACACCGTGGTGGACGTCGCGACCACCAAGCGCTGGGTGACCCCGGCCGGCGGTGGTACGGCCACCGGCCCCTCCGACGTCGGGGCCATCGGTATCAGCGCCGCGGAGTTCGGGCCGACCCAGTACAACCCTCTCTCGGCGGTGCCGGCCACCTTCGCCTTCACCGGCGACCTGGCCGTCGAGATCGGCAAGTCCCTGGCGGCCATTCCGACCAAGGTCGGCGCGCTGGTGCACGCCATCGGCGGCGGCGAGCGCGATCCGGAGACCCCCATCAGCGTGGTCGGCGCCAGCATCATCGGCGGCGACACCGTCGACCACGGGCTGTGGGTGGCGTTCTGGTTCTTCCTGGCGCAGCTGAACTTCGTGCTCGGCGCCATCAACCTGGTGCCGTTGCTGCCGTTCGACGGCGGCCACATCGCCGTCGCCGTTTTCGAGAAGCTCCGCAACGTGTTCCGCGCGGCTCGCGGCATGCTGCCGGCCGCCCCCGTGAATTACAACAAGCTGATGCCGGCCACGTACGTCATTCTGGCGGTGGTGGTCGGTTACATGGCGCTGACCGTGACCGCCGACTTGGTGAACCCGATCAGGTTGTTCCAGTAGCTAGGAGAAGCAGCAATGACGAGCCTCGGGATCCCGGCACCCCCGCCGCCCACCCTCGCGCCCCGGCGTAAGACCCGGCAACTCAAGGTCGGCGATGTGGGGGTGGGCAGCGACTCGCTGATACCGGTGCAGTCGATGTGCACCACCAAGACCCACGACGTCAACGCCACTCTGCAGCAGATCGCCGAGTTGACCACCGCAGGCTGCAACATCGTGCGGGTGGCCTGCCCCCGGCAGGAGGACGCCGACGCGCTGGCCGAAATAGCCCGGCACAGCCAGATTCCGGTGATCGCCGACATCCACTTCCAGCCCAAGTACATCTTCGCCGCGATCGATGCGGGCTGCGCCGCCGTGCGGGTGAACCCGGGCAACATCAAGGAATTCGACGGCCGGGTCGGTGAGGTCGCCAAGGCCGCCGGAGCGGCGGGCATCCCGATCCGCATCGGCGTCAACGCCGGGTCGCTGGACAAGCGGTTCCTGGAGAAGTACGGCAAGGCCACCCCGGAGGCGCTCGTCGCTTCGGCGCTGTGGGAGGCCTCGCTGTTCGAGGAGCACGGATTCGGCGACATCAAGATCAGCGTCAAGCACAACGACCCGGTGATCATGGTGGCGGCGTACCGGTTGCTGGCCGAAAAGTGTGACTACCCACTGCATCTGGGGGTGACCGAGGCAGGTCCGGCGTTCCAGGGCACCATCAAGTCGGCCGTGGCGTTCGGTGCGCTGCTCGCCGAGGGCATCGGGGACACCATCCGGGTGTCGCTGTCGGCCCCGCCCGTCGAAGAGGTCAAGGTCGGCAACCAGATCCTGGAGTCGCTGAACCTGCGGCCGCGCGGACTGGAGATCGTGTCGTGCCCCTCGTGCGGGCGCGCGCAGGTCGACGTCTACACCCTGGCCAACGCGGTGAGCGCCGGACTCGAGGGTCTCGACGTGCCGCTGCGGGTGGCGGTTATGGGGTGTGTGGTCAACGGACCGGGGGAGGCCCGCGAGGCCGATCTCGGGGTGGCGTCCGGAAACGGCAAGGGCCAGATCTTCGTCAAGGGCGAGGTCATCAAGACGGTGCCCGAGGCGCAGATCGTCGAGACCCTGATCGAGGAGGCGATGCGGCTCGCCGAGCAGATGGGTGAGCAACGCGGCGAGGACGCGGCTGCGGGCGGTTCGCCGGTGGTGACCGTAAGCTAGCGGTCAAGCATTCGGGTTGAGCCCAGGTTGAGCCCAGAAGGAACCCCATGTCGGCACCGCCACTGTTCCGCCCGGTCGACGGGCGACGAGTTTCGCTGGTGCGTGACGTCGGTGCGGTGTCCCGGGTTCTGGCCGACGATCCGGTCAGCACGTGCATGGTGGCCGCCCGGGTGGCCGACTACGGCGTCGAACCGCAGTCGATCGGCGGCGAGTTGTGGACGCGACGCGATGTGCGCGACTCGCTCTGCTATGCCGGGGCCAACCTCATTCCGCTGCGCGGCGGGCTTGCCGATATGCGGGCCTTCGCCGACCAGGCACTGAGTTCGACCCGGCGATGCTCGTCGCTGGTGGGCCGTGCCGAACTGGTCATGCCCATGTGGGAGCGGTTGGAGCAGGGCTGGGGCCCCGCCCGTGACGTCCGGGACCGTCAGCCCTTGCTGGCGTTGCGGTCGCGTCCGCGATGCGCCGTCGACAGGGCAGTGCGCCGGGTCCGGGTCGACGAACTCGACTCCTATCTGGTGGCAGCGGTCGACATGTTCATCGGAGAGGTCGGCATCGACCCTCGGTCCGGCGACGGCGGACGCGGTTACCGGCGGCGCGTCGCCAACCTGATTGCCGGCGGCCGCGCCTTTGCCCGATTCGAGCAGGGCCGGGTGGTCTTCAAAGCTGAGATCGGTTCGCAGTCCCCGGCCGTCGGCCAGATCCAGGGTGTCTGGGTGCACCCGGAATGGCGCGGTCGCGGGCTCGGCACTGCCGGCACCGCGGCGGTGGCGGCTGCCGTGGTCAACGGCGGGCGTATCGCCAGCCTCTACGTCAACAGCTACAACACCGTCGCCCGGTCCGCCTACGCCCGAGTGGGCTTCGGGCAGGTGGGCACGTTCGCCACGATCTTGCTGGACTGAATTCGGGCCCGAACGTCGACTTCATGGCGGCGTTCCGCGAAATCTGCACGAACAACTCGACTCTCGGCGGGTGCGCCTCCGCCGTATCGGGGTCACGGGCTCATAACATCAGCCTCAATGGCAACTTCACGCTCAATTGCAACACGAGTCACAGCCGTCACCTCGGCGCTGGGACTGCTCGCGGGTGCGTTGTCGGCGTGCACGCCCCGCCCCGACGGTCCGACCCCGATGGCCGAGCAGTTCCTGGCCGCATTGGGTAAGGGGGATACCGCGGCCGCCTCGCTGCTGGCCGACCATCCCGCCGACGCCCGCGCCGCGCTCAACGAGGCCTGGTCGGGCCTGCAGGCCAGCCACCTCGACGCCACGATCGTGGGCTCCCGCTACACCGAGGACACTGGCAGCGTGAACTACCGCTTCACCTGGGAACTGCCCAAGAAGCGCACCTGGACCTATGACGGTGTCCTGAATCTGGTGCGCGACGAGGGCCGCTGGCGGGTGCGCTGGACGGCCAGCGCCCTCCACCCCAGGCTCGGCGAGCATCAGACGCTCGCACTGCGGGCCGACCCGCCGCGGCGGGCGACGGTCAACGAGCTCGGCGGCACCGAGGTCCTGGTACCGGGGTACCTGTACAACTACAAACTCGACGCGGCGAAGGCCGGCGGTGAGCTGATGTCCAGCGCACGAGTGGTCGCCGACGTGCTTCGCCAGTTCGACGACACGCTCAACCCCCAGCAGCTGGCCGAACGGGCCAGTTCCTCGAAGGGTCCGCTGGACCTCATCACGCTGCGCCCGGCCGACCACGACAAGGTGGCCGGGCCGTTGGACACGCTGCCGGGAGTCGTCGTGACCCCGCAGCCAGACATGCTGCCCACCGACGACGGTTTCGCGCCCGCTGTCGTCACCGAAGTCAAGAAGGCCGTCCTCGACGAACTCGACGGCGAGGCCGGTTGGCGCATCCTCAGCGTCAACCAGAACGGCGCCGACGTCGACGTCCTCACCGAGGTCGCCCCCAAACCGGCCCCGTCGATCACGCTCACGCTGGACCGGGCAGTCCAGCGGGCAGCCCAGGCCGCCGTCGACATGCAGGGCCGGAAGGCCATGCTGGTGGTGATCAAGCCATCGACCGGGGAGATCCTGGCGGTGGCCCAGAACGCCGCCGCCGACGCCGACGGACCGGCCGCCACCACCGGTCTCTACCCGCCGGGGTCGACGTTCAAGATCGTCACCGCCAGCGCCGCCATCCAGCGCAAGATGGCCGAACCCGACACCATGGTGGCCTGCCCGGGACAGATCGACATCGGCGACCGGACCATCCCCAATTACGACAAGTTCGATCTCGGCACCGTGCCGATGGCCCGGGCCTTCGCCAACTCGTGCAACACCACCTTCGCCGAACTGGCGAGCCGGATGCCGCCGAGTGCGTTGGCCAACGCGGCCTCCCAGTTCGGTCTGGGATCCGATTACACCGTCGAGGGTCTGACCACGGTGACCGGCGAGGTCCCGCCGACGGTGAACCTCACCGAACGCACCGAGGACGGTTTCGGTCAGGGCAAGATCCTGGTGACGCCATTCGGGATGGCACTGGCGGCGGCGACGGTGGCGGCCGGCAAGACGCCGACCCCGCATCTGATCGCCGGGCGCCCGACCACCGAGAACGGTGACCATCCGCCGGCTGATCCTGCGATGGTCGATGGTCTGCGGTCGATGATGCGACTGGTGGTCACCGACGGCACCGCCAAGGACATCGACGGTGTGGGACAGGTGTACGGCAAGACCGGGGAAGCGGAGTTCGAAGGCGGGTCACACGCCTGGTTCACCGGTTATCGCGGTGATCTGGCCTTCGCCGGGCTGATCGTCGGCGGCGGCAATTCGAGCCGCGCCGTGCGCATGGTGCGCGGCATGTTCGAAGAGCTTCCGCCGGACTTCCTGGGCTGAGCCAGGGCTGGCCAGAGCCGGACGTCCTGGGCTAAGCCTTGCGGCTCAGACAGCGACGATCCCGTCGCCGACGACCCGGATCTCACGCGGCTTCAGCGGTGCGATCGCCGGCCCGCGCAGTACCTGGCCGTCGAGCCCGAAGGTGCTGCCGTGGCAGGGGCACAGGGCCGCATCGCCCTTGACCGCCGACAGCGCGCAGCCCGCGTGGGTGCACACCGCGACGAACCCCTTGAAGACCCCCGCCGACGGCTGGGTGATCAACGTGCCGACCGCGATGGTTCCGGAGCCGACGGGCACGTCGGCAGCGGCGGTGAGCCGCTGGCCCGGGGTGGGCACCGGCGCGGCCCTTGGTGTGGCGGGCCGGGCGCAGGCAACCAGGGGGGCGGCGGCCGCCGCTCCGATCAGCAGAGTGCGTCGGGTCAGGTCGTCAGACATCGTCGGCCAGCCTAGCGGTGAGTCGGCACGGTCCGGCGCGACCGGTAAATTGGAAGTGTCATGACCGAGATCGAGAACGTTCCCGCCCTGCGAATCTCCGACGCCGACCGCAGCGGAACCCTGCGTCGACTGCACAACGCCGTTGCGCTCGGGCTCATCGACATCGGCGAGTTCGAGGAGCGGTCGGCGCAGGTCTCGATGGCCCGCCAGCCCACCGAACTGGAGGTGCTGGTCTCCGATCTGCCCGGTCCCGGCGCCATCGGCTCCTCGGCCACCGATCGGCTCGAACTGCGCGGCGCCATGGGCTCGCTGCGCCGCCACGGCGAGTGGACGGTGCCCACGCGGCTGTCCCTGGTGCGCCGGGTGGGCTCGGTGGATCTCGACCTGACCACCGCCCGGTTCGCGGGACCCGTCGTGGTGATCGAACTCGACATCATCCGCGGGTCGGTCGACATCCGACTTCCCGACGGGGCGAGCGCCTCGATCGACGACGTGAGCGTCTACGGCGGCAGCGCCCGTGACCGCCGCAAGGACCCGCCCGCCGACGGGCGGCCGCACGTCGTGCTCACCGGCCGGGTGGTGATGGGCTCGGTGAACATCCGCGGCCCGAAGCGGTCCCGGCTGCTGCGCCGCTAATCTGGGGGCATGCAGGTCCGCAACCCCCTTCGCGCCGGGGCGGTTTCGCCCACCCTGGCGGTTCCCAAGTCCATCGTGCGGCCGGAGTACGTCGGCCGGAGTGACGCCGCCGAGGGCAGCGAGCCCTGGGTGCAGAGCCCCGAGGTCATCGAGAAGATGCGCACCGCCGGGCGGATCGCGGCCGGCGCCCTTGCAGAGGCCGGTGCGGCCGTCGCTCCCGGCGTGACCACCGACGAACTCGACCGCATCGCCCACGACTACATGGTCGACCACGGCGCCTACCCGTCGACATTGGGCTACAAGGGTTTTCCGAAATCCTGCTGCACCTCGCTCAACGAGGTGATCTGCCATGGGATCCCCGACTCGACGGTCATCGAGGACGGTGACATCGTCAACATCGACGTCACCGCCTACGTCGGCGGCGTGCACGGCGACACCAACGCCACCTACTTCGCCGGGGACGTCACCGAGGAGCATCGGCTGCTGGTCGAGCGCACGCAGGAGGCCACCATGCGTGCGATCAAGGCGGTCAAGCCGGGCCGGGCGCTGTCGGTGGTGGGCCGCGTCATCGAGGCCTACGCGAACCGGTTCGGCTACAGCGTCGTTCGCGACTTCACCGGACACGGCATCGGGGAGACCTTCCACAACGGACTGGTGGTGCTGCACTACGACCAGCCGTCGGTGGACACCGTGCTGGAACCGGGGATGACGTTCACCATCGAGCCGATGATCAACCTCGGCACGCTGGACTACGAGATCTGGGACGACGGCTGGACGGTGGCCACCAGTGACCGCAAGTGGACGGCGCAGTTCGAGCACACCATCGTCGTGACCGAGGACGGCGCAGAGATCCTCACCCTGCCGTGACCTGCGGTGCCCTGCTGATCGCCGGCACCACCTCCGATGCGGGCAAGTCCATGGTCGTGGCCGGGCTGTGCCGGTTGCTGGCCCGCAGTGGGATCCGGGTGGCGCCGTTCAAAGCCCAGAACATGAGCAACAACTCCGTCGTCGCCTCAGACGGCGACGGCATCGGGGGAGAGATCGGCCGGGCGCAGGGTATGCAGGCCCGTGCCGCCGGCCTGGCGCCCAGCGTGCGGTTCAACCCGGTGCTGCTCAAGCCCGGCAGTGACCGGACCTCGCAACTGGTGGTTCGTGGTAAGCCGGTGGGCACGGTCAGAGCCGGCGACTACTTCGCCCATCGCGACCATCTCGGCACGGTGATCGCCGAGGACCTCGCGTCCCTGCGCGAGGAATTCGATGTCGTGCTCTGCGAAGGCGCCGGTTCACCCGCCGAAATCAACCTGCGCGCAACCGATCTGGCCAACATGGGTCTGGCGCGGGCGGCGAACCTGCCGGTCGTGGTCGTCGGCGACATCGACCGCGGTGGCCTGCTGGCGCACCTTTTCGGCACCGTCGCCGTCCTCGACCCGCAGGACCAGGCACTGATCGCGGGGTTCATCGTCAACAAGTTCCGCGGGGATCCGGCGCTGCTGGCCCCTGGCCTGGACCAGTTGAGAGCCCTGACCGGGCGGCCCACCTACGGGGTGCTGCCCTACAGCGACGACCTGTGGCTGGATGCCGAGGACTCGCTGTCGGTGACGGCAGGCACGGCGGTGGGTGTGGCCGCCGAACCCCACGGCGACCAGTGGCTGAGGGTCGCGGCGCTGCGCCTGCCGCGCATCTCGAACTCCACCGACGTCGAAGCGCTGGCCTGCGAACCGGGCGTCGCGGTGCGCTGGGTCAGCGAGCCCGCCGAACTGGCCGACGCCGACGTGGTGGTGATCCCCGGCAGCAAGGCCACCGTCGCCGACCTGCGGTGGCTGCGAGACCGTGGCCTGGCCGGGGCCGTGCTGGCCCACACGCGCGCCGGGGGAGTGGTGCTGGGGATCTGCGGCGGGTTCCAGATGCTGGGCCGGCGCATCGACGACGCCGTCGAGAGCGGGGTCGGGAGCGTGCCCGGGTTGGGGCTGCTCGACGTCGATGTCGAATTCGGCGCGGACAAGGAGTTGCGCCGCTGGGACCACCCACTGAGCGGCTACGAGATCCACCATGGCCGGGTGACCCGGTGCGGTGAGGACACCTGGTTCGACGCCGGCGGTCGCGCACAGGGCTGGGCCCGGGACGGGGTGTTCGGCACCCACTGGCACGGGCTGTTGGACAACGACGACTTCCGGCGGGCCTGGCTCACCGGCGCCGCGGCGATCGCCGGGCGCGACGGGTTCCGGGTCGCCCCCGACACGAGTGTGCCCGCCCGCCGGGATGCCCAGCTCGATCTGATGGCCGACCTGCTGAACGCCCATCTCGACGTCGACGCCGTCCTGGCGCTGCTGGACGGGCCGCCTGGGGCGGCTCCGGTGATCGGCCACAGCTTGCGTCCCCTACCCTGAATGTCCATGAGAGCAGCGCTGGCCGCGGTGAGCGCAGTACTTCTGCTCTCCGGGTGCGGTACCACCGTCGCCGGTACCGCCACCTGGCCCGGCGCCGCCCTGGCCAAAGCCGCGCTGACCGCGACGGACTTCCCGGCGGGGGTGCAGTTCGACCCGATCGAGGAGAAGCCGGGCCAGCCCGACGGCGCCGACGGCCCCGGGTCGATGCTGTCCCGCCCGGAGGGCTGCTCGAACGCGTTGACCAACGTCATCCGGCAGACGGCCGAACGCGGGCCCGGCAGCGCCGTCAAGTACTCGGTGGGCTACGACAAGGCGCGCATCGTCATAACCCTGCTGTCGTGGAACCTCGACCTGGACAAGCTGCGGGCGGCGGCACAGCGCTGCGAGAAATTCGAGACGTTCTTCGACCCCGATTCGCCGGGCATCCCGATGACGACCACCGAGTTGGCGGGGCTTGAGCCCGGGGCGCTGGGCTATGAGCAGACGATGAGACTCGACGACGAGCAGAGCAGCATCTTCATGGCGTTCCAGAACATCGGTGGCCGTGCTGTTTTCGGCGTGGCCTTCCCGGTGGAGGATCCGCGCATCAGTGCCAAAGCGTCACTGCCGCAGACGTTCTTGGATGTTTTCGCCAAACAGGTTGTGAAGAGCCGTTCTTCGTAGCGTTTTTCTGTGTAGTGGCTGAGAAGGGGTCCGGAAAACGGGCCTCATGCCGCAGCGGGTATTAGCGTAGGCGGATGCCTGCGACGATGATGACGGTCGACGGCTTTCCCCTGCCGGTCAGTGTCAGCGGCCCCGAGAAGGGGCCGCACGTGGTGTTGATCGGCGCCGCCCAGCATGCCCCGGCCGCCTACGACACCCTGTGTGCGCGGCTGCACATCGCCTCGGTGCGGACGATCGTCATCGGCGCCGACCCCCGGTTGCATCCCAAGGCCGTGCTGGCCATCCTGGACACGCTCGAGGTCCCGTGGGCGGTGTTGGTGGGTGACCGTTTCGGAGCCGAACTGGCCTGGGAATTGGCGGCCGCCAAGCCCGAGCGGTTCATCGGCCTGGTGGTGGTCGACCGCGGGCATCCGTCCGTTCCGGACCCGCACGGGGTGATCCAGGATCCGGACTGCCCACCGGTCGAGGTCAACACCACCGCCCTGGCGAGCACTCCGGCTGCCCGCGCGGTGGCCAAGGCCAGCCAGCGCCTCGTCTACAGCGACTTCCGCATGGTGGACTACGCCACGCGCCGCAACGCCGCGGAGTCCACCGCCCAACTGGCCGCCGAGATCGTGCTGCGCACCAGCAGTTGGTAGGCGCGCGGCAGGCTTCGGCTGGTCGCGACGCGCTCGGCGACCGCCGCAAGGCCGCCATCCTGGCGACCTGCTGCCTCGCCGTGTTGATCACCTCGACCGATCTCACTATCGCCAACCTCGCCATCCCGACGATTCGCGCCGACCTGGTGGCCACCCCCGCGCATGCCCAGTGGGTCATCGCCATCTACGCCCTCGGCGTGGCCTCGCTGCAGTTACTGGGTGGCGCGGCGGCCGACAGATTCGGTCGTCGACGCGTGCTTCAGACCGGCACGACGATCTTCTTGCTCGGTTCTCTGCTGTGCAGCCTGGCACCCACCATCGACGTGCTGATCGGCGCGCGGCTGGTACAGGGCGTCGGCGCCTCGATGATGAATCCGGTGGCCCTGGCGATCATCAGCCAGGTCTTCGTCGAGCCCGCCGAACGAGCCCGCGCGATCGGCATCTGGGGGGCGGTGTTCGGCGCCTCGCTGGCAATGGGACCGGTCGCCGGTGGACTGCTCATCGACCTCTTCGGTTGGCGCTCGGTGTTCTGGATCAACCTCCCGATCGGTGCGGTCGCCATCGGGGCGTGTGCGCTGCTCGTGCCGGAGAGCCGGTCAGCGACGACGCGTGCTGTCGACCCGGTTGGGCAGTTGCTGGCCGCCGGCAGCCTCTTCGGACTGGTGTTCGTCCTGATCGAAAGCCCCGGCCGAGGCTGGACACACCCGTGGATCATCGTGACCGCAGCGGTCACGGTCCTCGCGTTCGTGGGCTTTCTGCGTCACGAGTCGCGCCACCCCGCACCGTTCCTCGACCTGCGGTACTTCCGTTCCATCCCGTTCGCCGCAGCGGCGGTGACCGCACTGTGCGTCTTCATCGTCTGGGGAGCCTTTCTCTTCATGATGTCGATCTATCTCCAAGGCTGGCGGGGTTACCCCGCTGTTCACGCCGGTCTGTTATTGCTGCCGGTGGGTGTCGCCGTCGTGGTGTTCTCCCCGATTTCGGGCCGACTGGTCGGACGGTTCGGCAGTCGGCCGTCGCTGCTGATCGCCGGGCTGACCACCGCGGCGATGTCGGCGATGCTGGTATTCCTGACGCCGATGGCACCGCGATGGTTGCTGATGGTCATCTTTGTGGCCTTCGGCATCACCTTCGGCATGGTCACCGTGCCGGTCAACTACGGCGCGGTCAGTGGCATGCCGCAGGACCGGGCCGGCGCTGCCGCGGGGATCACCAGCACCAGCAAGCAGGTCGGTATCAGTCTGGGCGTGGCGTTGAGCGGGGTGCTGGCGGCCGGCGCGTTGTCACCCCCCGATGGCGATTTCACCATGTCGTCCGACCCGCTGTGGTTGTTCACCTTGGCAGTGGGCCTGGTGATCGCCGCGTTGGGTGTTTTCTCCACCTCGCCGCGGGCCAAGCGATCCGCCGAGCGGCTGGCACCGTTGATCGAATCGAATCGCTGACCCGATCCCTAACCGGCCAGCGGACGACCCGACTCGTCGACCTGGCGGACCGGGCCGGTGAACCACTTCTTCACCGACATGTGCCAGTAGACCCACAGCAGGATCAGCGTTCCGCCGACCAGCAGTGGGGTGTAGTTGACGAACTTCCATTCGAAACTGGGATCCCACGGCACCCCGCCCAGGGCGGTCGGAAACATCGCAACCACCGAGGTGACGACGATCTCCGCCAGGGCCAGCGGGGCCATCCACTTGTAGCGGCTGCCCAGATTCCAGCTGCCCACGGGGAAGGAGTCGCCGGCTTTCCACCGGTAGTAGATCGGCACCGCGAAGGCGAGATACAGGCCGACCACTCCGATGGAGACCACCGCGAAGAAGGCGATCGGCACCGGTGCGCCGTTGATGTCGACCGGAACCAGCGCAGGCAGGGTGATGATCGCCGCGATCACCGCCGTCACGATCACCGCGTTGGCGGGCACCCGCCGGGAGCTCACCGTCGACCAGAGCTGATGACCGGGCACGGCGCGGTCGCGGCTGAAAGCGAACAACATGCGCGAGGCACTGGTCTGGCAGGCCGTGGTGCAGAACAACTGTCCGGCCGTGGAGATGAAGAGCACTGCCGCCGCCCACTTGGAACTGAGGGCCTGGTTGAAGATCGCCGCCACCGCGCCGCCGGCGGCCGACACACCGTCGGAGTCCTGCACGGCGAACAGGAACGCCAGCAACAGAATCCAGCCGCCGATCGCCGAATAGAAGATCGACCGCCAGATGCCCTTCGCCGCGCCGTCGGCCGCGCTCTTGGTCTCTTCGGACAGGTGGGCGGAGGCGTCGTACCCGGTGATCGTGTACTGGGTGAGGATCGCCGAGATGGGCAGGACGAACAGCAGCCAGCCGAAGCCGGAGGTCGCTCCGCCGAACATGCCGCTGTTGTTGATGGTTTTGCCGAACACGTCACCGACGCTGGCGTGGTGCTCGGGAACGAGGACGAGGATCGCGATCACCGCGGCCGCGCCGGCCACGTGCCACCACACCGAGATGTTGTTGATGACGGCCAGCAGATGGCTGGAGAAGATGTTGATGACGGCGACGGCCACCAGGATGATCAGGAACATCACGAAGACGCGCTTGAGGCTGTAGCCGGCCAGCCAGTTCTCGCTGAGGGTGCCCAGTGTCAGGTCAAGGAAGGTCGCGCTGCCGTAGGACACCGAGGCGAGGATGGCGATCAAACCGATGAGATTCAGCCAGCCGGTGTAGTAGCCCGCTTTCGGCCCGCCCAATTTGGCTGCCCACCAATAGATTCCGCCGGATGTCGGATACGCCGACACCAACTCCGACATGCAGAAGCCGATGAGCATGATGAAGGCCGCCAGGATGGGCCAGCCCCAGGCGATGGCCGCGGGGCCGCCGTTGTTCCAGCCGAGGCCGAAGGAGGTGAAGCAGCCCGCCAGGATCGAGATGATGGAGAACGAGATGGCGAAGTTGTTGAACCCGGACCAGGACCGTTGCAGCTCCTGGCTGTAGCCCAGCCGGGCCAGGTGCCGCTCGTCCTCGTCGAGGATCTCCTCCAGAATTTCGTGGCCCTCGGGCACGGCGGTCTCCTTCCCCGTGTCATGCGGTGCTTGGGACACTAGGCCGACCAAAGTCCGGGTGTGCCACCTTTGTGTGTCATTTGTGAAAACCTTGGGGCATCCTGACGAAAGGGGCACTGGTGGTTGACGGCGCAGCCGGTCGCCGGCACGGAATGCTGACGCCGGGAGAACTGGACCGGCTGATGGCTGCCGGCGAGATCGACACCGTGATCGTCGCCTTCGCCGACATGCAGGGCCGGCTGACGGGCAAGCGGGTTTCCGCGCGGCTGTTCGTCGATGAGGTTTCCGCCCACGGCGCCGAGTGCTGCAACTATCTGCTGGCGGTCGACGTGGACATGAACACCGTCAACGGTTACGCGATGTCGGGCTGGGACACCGGCTACGGCGACATGGTGATGCGCCCGGACCTGAGCACCCTGCGGGTGACTCCCTGGCTACCCGGGACGGCTCTGGTGATCGCCGATCTGCAATGGCACGGTGCTCATGGCGCCGACTCCGCGGCGGGGGGCAGCCCGGTGGCGGCCGCCCCGCGCAGCATCCTGCGCGCCCAACTGGACCGGCTGGACCAACGCGGTCTGGCCTCTTTCGTGGGCACCGAACTGGAATTCATCGTGTTCGACGACAGCTACCGGGCCGCCTGGGCATCGGGCTACCGGGGCTTGTCCAAGGCCAGCGACTACAACGTCGACTATGCGATTCATGCGTCGACCCGGATGGAGCCGTTGCTGCGTGACATCCGGCTGGGGATGGACGGCGCCGGCATGTACTGCGAGGGAGTCAAGGGCGAGTGCAACGCCGGCCAGCAGGAGATCGCATTCCGCTACGACGATGCCCTGGTCACCTGTGACAACCACACCATCTACAAGAACGGCGCCAAGGAAATCGCCGACCAGCACGGCAAGAGCCTGACCTTCATGGCCAAGTTCGACGAGCGGGAGGGTAACAGCTGCCACATCCATATCTCGCTGCGCGGAACGGACGGCACCGCGGTCTTCGCCGACCCCGACGACCCGATGGGGATGTCGGCGATGTTCCGCAGCTTCCTCGCCGGAGTGTTGGACACCCTGCGCGAGCTCACGCTGTTCTATGCGCCGAACATCAACTCCTACAAGCGATTCGTCGAGGGCAGTTTCGCGCCGACCGCGGTCGCCTGGGGCGTGGACAACCGCACGTGCGCGCTGCGGGTCGTGGGCCACGGTCATTCCATGCGGATGGAATGCCGGGCGCCCGGCGGCGACGTCAACCAGTACCTGGCGGTGGCCGCGCTGATCGCCGGCGGGCTGCACGGAATCGACCGCGGTCTGGAACTGCCCGAGCCGACCCCGGGTAACGCCTACTCCATCGGAGGGCATCGTCTTCCGACCACGCTCGCCGAGGCCGTTGAGCTTTTCGACGGCTCGGCGGTGGCACGGCAGGCCTTCGGCGACGACGTCGTCGAGCACTACCTCAACAACGCGCGGGTGGAACTCGCGGCGTTCAATTCCGCGGTGACCGATTGGGAGAGGGTGCGCGGGTTTGAGCGGCTCTAGCGCCCCGGGGCCGGTGATCGGCCTGACCACCTATCGGCAGCGCACCCAATTCGCGGTGTGGGACGTCGAGGCCGGCGTCCTGCCGGCGGTCTACCTCGACGCCGTCACCCGATCCGGCGGGATCGCCGTCATGGTCCCGCCGCAACCCGTCGACGCGGCGATCGCAGCCAGGGTGCTCGACGGCCTGGACGGGTTGATCCTCGTCGGCGGGCGCGACGTCGACCCGGTGAGATACGGCGAGCGACCCCATCCCGAGACCGAGAACCCCGACACGCTGCGCGACGACTGGGAATTCGCGCTACTGACCGAGGCCTTGCGCCGCGGGATGCCGGTTTTGGGCATCTGTCGGGGCCTCCACATTCTCAACGTCGCATTGGGGGGCACGCTGCACCAGCATCTGCCCGACGCTCTCGGGCACCACGGCCACCGGCGGGAACTCGGGATGTTCTCGACGTCGAGAGAGCACACCGCCGCGGGAACCCGCCTGGCCGCCCTGCTCGCCCCCGACGCCGCGGTGAAGTGCCACCACCACCAGGCCGTCGACCGGCTGGGTGAGGGCCTGGTGGTGAGTGCCAACGCGCAGGACGGTCTCGTCGAGGCGGTCGAGATTCCGGGCGCGGACTTCGTGGTGGCCGTCCAGTGGCACCCCGAGGAGAGCCCCGAGGACCTGCGGATCTTCACCGGGCTGGTCGAGGCAGCCCGCTCCTTCGCGACAAAGAAAGCGAGCCTGTGAGCACCACCCAACTCATCAACCCCGCCACCGAGCAGGTGCTTCGCACCGTGGACCTGCTCGACGCCGCCGGCGTCGACGACGCCGTCGCCCGGGCCAGGATCGCTCAGAAGGCCTGGGCGGCCAAGGCACCCGCGGAACGGGCCGCCGCCTTGCGGGCGTTCGCCGCTGTCGTCGACGCCCACGTCGGCGAGTTGGCTGCGCTGGAGGTGGCCAACTCCGGGCACCCGATCGGCGCCGCCGAGTGGGAGGCCGGGCATGTGCGGGATGTGCTGCAGTTCTACTCCGCCTCACCGGAGCGGTTGAGCGGCAGGCAGATTCCGGTCGCCCGCGGCCTCGACGTCACCTTCCACGAACCGATCGGTGTCATCGGGGTGATCACCCCGTGGAACTTCCCGATGCCGATCGCTTCCTGGGGGTTCGCCCCCGCACTGGCCGCCGGCAACGCGGTGGTGCTCAAGCCCGCCGAGTGGACGCCGCTGACCAGCATCAGACTCGCGGAGTTGGCGCTGGAAGCCGGCTTGCCACAGGACCTTTTCCAGGTCCTCCCGGGCAAGGGCAGCGTGGTGGGGGAGCGGTTCGTCACCCACCCGGACGTGCGCAAGGTGGTGTTCACCGGGTCCACCGAGGTCGGCACGCGGGTGATGGCCGGCGCCGCACAGCAGGTCAAACGGGTCACCCTGGAACTGGGCGGCAAGAGCGCCAACATCATTTTCGACGACTGCGACCTGGAGAAAGCCGCGGCCACCGCGCCGTCCGGGGTGTTCGACAACGCCGGGCAGGATTGCTGCGCACGCAGCCGGATTCTGGTGCAGCGCAACGTCTACGACCGATTCATGGAACTGCTCGAGCCGGCGGTCAAGGGTGTGGTCGTCGGCGACCCGGCCGACCGGAACACCGAGATGGGCCCGCTGGTGCACCGCTCGCACTTCGAGTCGGTGGCCGCCTACGTCCCCGACAATGCCCCCGTCGCTTTCCGCGGCAACGCGCCGGACGGTCCGGGATACTGGTTCGCCCCAACGGTTCTCACCCCCGACCGCACCGACCGCACGGCCACCGAGGAGATCTTCGGACCCGTCGTCGCCGTGCTGCCGTTCGACGACGAGGCCGACGCCATCGCGCTGGCCAATGCCACCGACTACGGACTGTCCGGGTCGATCTGGACCGACAACCTGTCCCGGGCGCTGCGGGTTTCCCGTGCAGTCGAATCGGGCAACCTCAGCGTCAACTCGCATTCGTCGGTGCGCTACACGACCCCGTTCGGCGGGTTCAAGAAATCCGGACTGGGCCGCGAGCTTGGACCGGATGCACCCGAACACTTCACTGAAACCAAGAACGTCTTCATCGCGATCGGAGAGGCACCGTGACCCCTGTACCCATCGACCTGACCCAACGTCTCGCCGGCAGGGTGGCCGTCATCACCGGTGCCGCAAGCGGCATCGGCCTGGCCACCGCCCGGCGCATGCGTGCCGAAGGCGCCACCATCGTCGTCGGGGACATCGACCCCGGGGCCGGCGAACCGGTGGCCGACGAACTCGACGGACTCTTCGTCTCGGTGGACGTCTCCGACGAAGGTCAGGTGGACAACCTCTTCGACGCCGCGGCTGCCGCGTACGGGAAGGTGGACGTCGCGTTCAACAACGCCGGCATCTCCCCGCCTGACGACGATCTCATCGAGACCACCGAACTGCCTGCCTGGCAGCGCGTCCAGGACGTCAACCTCAAGAGCGTGTACCTGTGCTGCCGGGCGGCGTTGCGGCATATGGTTCCCGCCGGCAGGGGCTCGATCATCAACACCGCCTCGTTCGTCGCGGTGATGGGCTCGGCGACCTCGCAGATCTCCTACACCGCCTCCAAGGGCGGGGTGCTGGCGATGAGCCGCGAACTCGGCGTGCAGTTCGCC
>CAIOYU010000391.1 GCA_903862565.1 uncultured Actinomycetes bacterium
GAATATCGCCCTGTCAACCGGGGCGATAGTGCTCGCCGTCTGCCTGCTGGCCTTCCTTTTCGCCCGGATTCTCACTAGGCCGGTCAAAAAGCTCGTCGCCGCGGTTCAGCGGGTCAGTGGGGGAGAACTCGGCGTCACCGTTCCGGTGACCTCCCGTGACGAATTCGGCGAGTTGGCGGCGTCGTTCAACGATATGAGCGCCAGCCTGCAGACCAAGCAGACGCTCATCGAGGCGCAACGTCAGGAGAATGACGAACTGCTCAAAAGCCTGATGCCCGAAACGGTGGCCCGGCGCTATCGCGAGGGCGAGGCCAACATCAGCACCGAGCACCGCGACGTATCGGTGATCTACGCACAGTTGCGGGGATTCGACGACTACTCCCGGCCGCTGAGCAGCGAAGAGTCTGTGTCAATGCTCAACTCGATGATCGAGGCATTCGACGGGGCCGCCGAACGGCACGGTGTGGAACAGGTCCGCAGCATGCAGGACAACGGCCTGCTGGCCACCTGCGGTCTGGTTGTACCGCGGGTCGACCACGCCAGCCGAACCATCGCCTTCGCCAAAGATCTCATCGACATCCTCGAACGGTTCAACCGCCAACACGATGCCGACCTGTCGATACGCGTCGGCATCGACAGCGGACCGGTCACCAGTGGCCTGGTCGGCGAGCGCTCCACCGTCTACGCACTCTGGGGCGAGGCGGTCGATCTGGCGCACCGGGTCCGGGAGGCCACCCGGGCACCGGGCATCTTCGTCAGCGACCGGGTCCACGACTCGGTCATGGGTAACTACCAGTTCAGCGATGCCGGCACGATCAGCGGTACCGGCGGTACCGAGACCGTGTGGCGCCTGGACATGGGAACCCGGCAGCACGCATGATCACGCTGACCGCTCAGCCATGGTTCTGGCCGGCGCTTGCCGTGGTGGTCGGGCTGCCGGTGGCTCTGCTGATCCTCAACGAGGTGTACGGCGCCCTGGTCCGACGCGGCAGTGCCTATGCCAAACCGGTTGGGCTGCTGCGGAACTGGCTGCTACCCGCAGGTGCGGTGTACCTGCTGATCGACCAGTTCAACCACGACGGAACCCGGGTCGGAGAACATGCCACGTGGGCGAAGATCGCCGCCACGGTGGTGGGTTTCGTCATCATGTTGGTGCTGTTGTCAGGCGCCAATGCCGCACTGTTCGGCGGAGCGCAGGCGGGGAGTTGGCGCAGTCGGCTGCCGGGGATCTTCGTGGACCTCGGCCGATTGATCCTGATCATCATCGGCATCGGCCTATTGCTGTCGTGGGTGTGGGGCGCCAACATCGGCGGCCTGATCACCGCGGTCGGCGTCACCTCGATCGTCATCGGCCTGGCCGTTCAGAACGCGGTGGGCCCGGTCATCTCCGGCCTGTTGCTGCTCTTCGAGCAGCCCTTCCGCATCGGTGACTGGCTGGATACCAAATTCGGCAAAGGCCGCGTGGTGGAAGTCAACTGGCGCGCGGTCCACATCGACACCGAGAACGGCATCCAGGTGGTGCCCAACGCCGCCCTGGCCGGAGACAGCTTCATCAACCTCAGCCGCACCGTCGCTCCCTTTTTCAAGGCGAAGGCCACGTTCTCCTTCGCTGCGGGCGATCCGCCGGGCCGGGTGAAGTCCGCCCTGCTGGCGGTCGCGGACGCACTGCCGGCGAAACTGCCCGACGTGCGCGCGGCGGTCACCCCCTTGGGAGCCCACCAACTGCATTCCAAAGTGGTGAATTACCGGGTGATGGTGCCCGTCGCCTCACCTGCCGACGCGGACGGAACGGTGTCCCTGCTGGTGCAGAGGGTCTGGTACGCCGCCCAACGGGCGGACCTTCACCTCGACCGGGTGAAACCCGACGCGGAAATCGTCGCCGCCTACCTGGCCGGGCAAGTCTCCGCCATCGCCGCGGGCTTCGGACTCGACGCCGATGCCGAGGCGACGATGCTGGCCGGCGCCAGAGTGCTCCCGTTCGCCGAAGGCGAGGTCATCGCGGCAGTGAACACCGTCCCGTCGGCGATGGGGTTCATCACCGAGGGTGCGGTGCAGACGTTCGTGATCGCCGAGGACGGACGACGGATCCCGCTGAGCGAACTCGGCCCCGGCGAATACATGGGCGGCACCGCGCTGACCCGTCAGCGCATGGTCAGCGGCACGATGGCCGTCGTCGACACCACCATCGTCTCGGTGTCCCGCGACGCCATGAATGCCGTTGTGCTAAAGGACCATCGGCTGGCGCGCCAGATCGGCGACACGGTGGAACTGCGCCGCCGGGCCGCCCGCGAGGCCCTGAACGAGCCTGCCCCCCAAACCGTCGTATAGCGCGCGGGATCATCCGCGGCGGCCGGCCACCAGATCCTCCAGTCGGTCCAGGAACACCTGCTGGCCCTTGAGTAACTTCGACCGTGCTTGCGCCACCGGCAGCCACGCCACCCGGTCCAGTTCGGGGAATTCCTGAAGCCGCCCTGAGCCTTTCGGCCATTCCAGCGTGAAGGTGTTGCTGCGCACGGCACTGATGTCGAGGTCGGCGGCGACGGCGAATGCCGTCATCAGCTTGCCGCCGGGTTGCTTGACCGTCCCGAGGTCGCTGCGTGGCCCATCCGGTGCCGGGCAGCCGAGTTCCTCGGCGAACTCACGCTGAGCGGCCGCCCAGGGATCTTCCCCGGAGTCGTACTCGCCCTTGGGAATCGACCAGGCCCCCTCGTCCTTCCGGGCCCAGAACGGACCCCCGGGGTGTCCGATGAGCACTTCGGTGCGGCCGTCGCCGCCCGGCCGGTAGAGCAGCAGGCCGGCACTGAGAACCGGCACGGCTCAGTCGGATCCGGGGTCGACGGCCAGCCGCATCACCTCGGCGAGTTCGGCGGCCCGCGGGTCGGTGAAGACGTCCTCCAACCGCATGGGCTTGCCGTCCGGCCCGCCCAGCGGCACCCGCCAGTTCGGGTACTCGTTGGTGGTTCCCGGCTGATTCTGGGTGCGCCGTTCGCCTACCGCGTCGGCCAACCCCAGCGCCAGCAGTCGCGACGGGGTGCGGGCCAGGTAGCGGTGGAGCGCGACGATCACGTCTCGCTCGTCGGCCTCGGCTGCGAGCAGGCCGACCCGGCGCAGTTCGGCCATCCAGGCCTCCTGCTCGGCATGGTGATCGGTCATTTCGTCCTCGATCGGCCTGGTCAGCAGACCGAGCGAATGCCGGAGTCTGACGTGCTCGGCATCGAGGTAGCCCGGTGTCGGAGGAAGGTCGTGGGTGGTCACCGAGGACAGGCACAACTCCCGCCACCACTGGGCCTCCAGGGGGCCACGGGTTCCGGAGTCGATTTCGAACCACAGGATGGACGTGCCGAGCAGCCCGCGATCGTGCAGGACGCGCCGCGCCCACGGTTCGACGGTGCCCAGGTCCTCGCCGACGACGACCGCGCCGGCCCGATACGCCTCCAGGGCGATGATCCCGATCATCGCCTCGTGGTTGTAACGCACGTAGGCACCCTCGGTCGGCGGCGCTCCCTTGGGAATCCACCACAGGCGGAACATGCCGATGATGTGGTCGATCCGAACCCCACCGGAATGCCGAAGGATGGCCGAGACCAGCGCCCGGAACGGTTGGTAGCCAAGCTCTTCCAGCCGGTCCGGCCGCCACGGGGGCTGTGACCAGTCCTGGCCCAGTTGGTTGAATTCGTCGGGCGGGGCCCCCGTCGTGACTCCCAGGGCCAGCACGTCCTGTAGGGCCCAGGCGTCGGCTCCGCTGGGGTGAACCCCGACTGCCAGATCGTGCATGATCCCCAAAGGCATCCCTGTGCGCACCGCCTGGGACTGCGCCGCCGCGAGTTGTTCGTCGAGTTGCCATTGCAGCCAGCGGTGGAAGTCCACCGCCCTGGGGTGCCGGCCGACGAACTCGGCGACCTCCGGGTTGGCCGGATGCTGAAGGGCGACCGGCCAGTCCTGCCAACTCCCGCCGTGCTTTTCAGCGATCGCGCACCAGGTGGCGAAGTCGTCGAGAGCGGTGCCCTCACGGTCCTTGTAGGCCTGGAATGCCAGTTCCCGTCCGTCCGAGCGGGGCACTCGATACACCAGTTTCAGTGCCGCGCGCTTGGCCTCCCAGGCGGCGTCCCGATCAACGGTGTCGGTGGTCAGGGATCGTGCCACGAGCCTCTTGCGAAGGCTATGGACCCGGGATTGTCTTGGCAGGAAAGCGAATTCGGCAATGGCTTCGACGCGCAGATAGAGCGGGTTGACGAACCTGCGCGAGGTCGGCAGGTAGGGCGAGGGCTCCATCGGCTTGACCGGGGAAGCGGCATGCAGCGGATTGATCAGGACATAGCCCGCGCCGTGCCGGGCGCCGGCCCACACCGCGAGGTCGGCCAGGTCGACCAGATCGCCGACGCCCCACGAGCCCTTGGAGCGGACACTGTAGAGCTGGGTTGCCAGGCCCCACGCGCGCCGTGCGCCCATGCGGGCCGGCAACCCCAGCCAGGCCGGGGTGACGATCAGTACGGTGTCGGACGCGGCCTCTCCGGAGCGCAGATGCAGCCGGTGGTAGCCCAGCGGAAGGTCGCCCGGCAGAACGAAGCTGGCTTCACCGACCAGGCGTCCGCCGAGGTCGAACGGGGGAGTGAAGTTGTCCACCTGCCGGATCCCGTCGCGAACGGTGCCGTCCTCCAGGCGGATCCACACGTGTGCGGGCGCACCATGGGTGACGTGCACCCAGAACGTCGTCTCGGCACCGGTACGGGCCACCACCGTCGTCGGCAACGACCGGGACCAATACCGACGGTCCTGCTCCACATGCGCTGCGGCGCAATCCTCTTCGGTGTCGGCGCGGACCCCGAGCGCCGCCAGCACCGCGACCACCGTCTGGCGGGCGACAGGATTGAAGTTGCCGACCCAGTCGTGGTAGGCCGTGGCGACCCCCATCCGTTCGGCAAGGGCGATCAACGACGAATCGGTCATGGCTGTCATCTTGCTTGGTCGGCTGGCCCGGCGGGGAGGATCGGCAGGTTTGTCAGCCCGGCCGTCAGCAGTGGGGTCAGCCCGCAGCGCCGGAGAGTTCGATCACCAGGACACCGGCCGCGATGAGCGCGATTCCGACGCCCATCAACGGCGTCAGCGGCTCCTTGAACAGCACCTTTGCCAACACCGCGACCAGCGCTACTCCGCACGCCGACCACACCCCGTAGGCGATACCGACCGGCATTCCCAGCCGCAGGGCAAGCCACACCAGCGCGAAGGAGACGACGTATCCGACAACCGCCGGCGCTATCCACGTCCGGTTGCGCAATCCGTCTGAGGCGCGGAGGCACAGCGTCGAAAACACTTCGACGAGGATTCCCCCGAACAGCGCCAGCCAGCTCACGAGCGGGCCTTCTCGGCCCGATGCGACCCCAGCTCCACCAGCAGGACACCGGCGATGATCAGCCCGATGCCGATCGCGATCGTGGCGGTGAACGGTTCTCCGAAGATCGCCGAGCCGATCACGGCGGTCGCGGCGGTTCCCAATGCGCCCCAGATGCCGTACGCGACCCCTACCGGCATGCCGGTCCGCAGGACCGCGGCGAGGAGCGCGAACGACAGCACGTAGCCGCCGACAACCGAGATGAACCAGCCGGGATGGTCCTGAGACGCCCGTAGCGACAGAGTCCCGGCGATCTCAGCGACGATCGCGCAAAGTAGTAGTGCCCAGCTCCGCATCGCGCCTCCGTCGTCGTTGGGACTGAGACTAAACTCAGCTGCGGAGGTGCTCGTTGGATCGAATCGCGAACATGCTGTCCGTGCTTCCGGCGCCGATGCGTGATCCGGTTCTTTTCGCGATCCCGTGGTTCCTCATTCTGCTGACCATCGAGTGGACGGCAGC
>CAIOYU010000392.1 GCA_903862565.1 uncultured Actinomycetes bacterium
CGGAGGCGCTGCCGGCGGGTCGGGTGCCAGCGCGGGCAATGACTCGGCCGGCGGTGACGGCGGACTCGGTGGCAACGGCGGACTCGGTGGCAACGGCGGCAATGGTGTGGCCGGGGTTTCGAGCTTCATCGTGAATGTCGCTGGCGGCAACGGCGGGTCAGGCGGCAACGCCGGCAATGGCGGTGCTGGCGGCAAGGGCGGCAAGGCCGGCGCCGGTGGCGGATCGGCGCTTGCGGGCACCGACGGCGACGGCGGAAACGGCGGCAACGGCGGCACCGCCGGCAATGGCACCAACGGCGGCAACGGCTACAACGGCCTAAATGCCGCGGGCAAGGCCAATATCGCCCAGGCCGGCACCGACGGCGGCGCTGGCGGTAGCGGTGGCACCGGTGGTGCTGGCGGCGCGGCAGGCCTGGCGGGTGGACTGACCGGAACTGCCGGCACCCAGGGCACCGGCGGTAACGGCGGCAGCGCCGGCAGCGGCGGCCTCGGCGGCAACGGCGGTAACGGCGAGTCCGGCTTCGCCACCCTCAACGTCAACAAGCCAGGTGGTAACGGTGGCAACGGCGGCAACGCGGGCGTCGAGGGCAAGGGCGGAACCGGCCTCACCAACGGCACCGATGGTGCCTTCGGTACCGGCGGTAACGGCGGCACCGGCGGCAGCGGCGGCAACACCCAGAGTTCCTCCTTCGGCGGCAACGGTGGTAACGGCGGCAATGGCGGATCCGCGACCGGAGGCACGGCCGGCGACGGTGGCAACGCCGGCAACGGCGGGTTCGGCGGCCCGGGTTCGAATGGCTCCGGATTGACTGGTGGTGCCGGCAGCGTCGGCTTCACCGGCGGCACCGGCGGTAATGGTGGCAAGGGTGGTGCGGCGACCACTGGCATCGCCGGCGATGGTGGCAACGCTGGTAATGGTGGTGCTGCCGGTGTCGGCGGGTCCGGCATTGCCTCACAGACTGCCGGCTTCGCAGGCGGCAACGGCGCTAATGCCGGCCCCGCAGGTAAGGGCGGCACCGGCGGTGCGGGTGGCAGCACCACTGGCGGCACCGACGGTAGCGGCGGTAACGGCGGTAACGGCGGCGCCGGTGCGGCAGGCGGTAATGGCGGCAACGGTGCCGACGGAACCGCTGCGGTTCCCGCCGGTTCGGCCGGTGGTAATGGCGGCAACGCCAGCACGGGCGCACTCGCCGGTGCCGGTGGTGCGGCAGGAAGCGGCGGTAGCGGCGGCACCGCCGGCACAGCCGGCACTAATGGCACGGATGCCACCAGTGGCGGCAACGGCGGCAACGGTGGCAAGGGCTACACCAACGCCGCAGGCAACGGTGGGGCTGGCGGCGTCGGCGGTAACGGCGGCAACTACGGCAACGGCGGTGCCGGTGGCGCGGGCGGCGGCGCGAACGGCGCAACCACTTCCACCGTTAACGGTGGGGTCGGCGGCAATGGCGGTACCGGTGGATCCATCTCCGGCAACGGCGGCGGTGGTGGCGCTGGCGGCGACGCAAACAGCACCGGCGGCAGGGCTGTGGGCGGTAATGCCGGCGCTGGCGGCAGTGCGACCAACGGCGTGGCCGGCAACGGCGGCAAGGGTGGCACCGGGACCACCACGGCGGTCGGGAACTGGCGCGCGACCGGTGGCAGTGGTGGTGCGGGTGGTGCCTCCATCAACGGTGACGGCGGCAACGGCGGTGACGGTGGCGGCGCGACCAGCGCCGATTAC
>CAIOYU010000393.1 GCA_903862565.1 uncultured Actinomycetes bacterium
GACCGACGCACCTTTCCTCTGCTGCGGGAGAAGGTATAGCGAACCGGTTTAGCGAGGTCATACCAGACGAAAACGCGCTCAGGAGCCCGGTCCGCGAGGCTGACCAGACTCTTGCCTAGGATTGCCCCGGTCAGGCTCTCGTCTCCGGGGTGCAATCCGCACGCTTGAAGCATCCGGGTGTAGTGCGCCAGTTGCAAGCAGTCGTTGTAGTAGTAATCCGAACTGGTCGATCTCTCCGCATCGAGCAAGATGCTCGGGTTGGCGAGGGACGACACCCGCATCACCTTTCGCGCGGCAGCCTCGAGGGTCTTGTGGTGCTTAACATCAGCCGGCAGGTAACCACCGGCGACCTTGATGAGAATGTCGGGCTTCCCACTTCGGCCACCCGCGACATCGTCCGGCAGTGTGCCGCCTAGAACGAGTGGCGCACCGGATTCCGCAGCGGCGATGGTCGTCGCGATTGCCTCGTACTTGCCTAACCTGGGATCCACCAAAACAGCAGTGGGATGAATTTTTAGCAGGTCGGCGAAAGCTTCAGCTTCGAAGGCATTGCCGGCGTCGATGGTGGCTTGCTGTTCCTCGGAATGCACCTCTGTCAGGGTGAGTATCGAGGGCGAAAAGTTGTTATGGATACGGACCGGGCATTGCTTAGCCGCATAGCTGCCCAGCACAACAGGATCAACCGCATCGCTCACGATCCACTCACCCCCATCCCCCACAAGCCGTCTATGCGACCGCCGCCCGCGACGCCAAGAAAATCTCCATCGGCATCGTCCTGCGCAACCGCCAGGTGACGGCCATTGGCCGGCTACCTTCGTGGGTGACGTAATCAGCCGGCCCAAGAAATACGTAAGGGGAGGCGCCCAATGCGTTGGTCTTCGCCTCCCGCACGAATAGCAGAACGTTTGTCCCGTTGTTCCGGTGGTTGATATAGCGCTGGCCGGTCGGCGAATTGGAATTCGTCGTGGATTGGGACTCCCAGTGGAATAGCTCCGGGCTCAATGCGAAGTCGCGGTACATCGTTGTCGGCGAGTAGTCGGTGTCAGTCTTCTTTAGGGTGATGAGCAGCACGTCAGTATTGATGTCTGGACACCACGCAACACCCTCCCGCATCGTGCTGGGTGTTCGACCTTGGGATGTCCAGCCGACGGCGGCCAGGATCTCTTCGCGCGAGTAGCTGGCATGCAACGCGAGAGGAACATCTGCGAGAACAGGAAGGACATCGCACAAATCAACTGTTGGTCGGTGCGCTGCGTTAAAGCCGATGTCGATGACCTGACGTAGCTCGTCGAAGACCGGCTGGTCCCGCAATTCCCAGAAAGCATCGGCAGGCTTGGCATATCCCCCGCCGTCGGGGAACAGCGAAAAGAAAAACATCTCAGCTAGTCGAGATTCGACTGCACCGGCGGACTCTTCGGCTGAGCGCAGGATGCGGACGTATTCGTCTCGACGGATCCTGTCATCGACGTGGGCAACAGCACGGACACGTTTGACGAGATCGCTTTCCCGATGCCCGAGGGGCGCATCCAATCGTCCCGCCTCCCGGCAGAGAGTGGTCCACGACCTGTTGGTTCGCAGAATGTCTTCCAGTTCGCGGCCCGACTCGTCCAGGAACGAGGCCAGGTCGGCATTGGGGTGGGCTCGTGCTTCTGAGATAAGAGTGTTCCATCGGGGCGAGATCTGCTGCCTAATGCTCTCCAGGACTACATCCCGGGCCACGAGATCGAGAACGATCTGGCTGCCGGAGGGCAGAAACGGAAAGCCGTGCTCGACGTGGCGGACGAGTTCTTTACGAGTCAGACCTGTTAGGGCAGTGAAGCGCTGATCGAAGCGGAACTCTTTACGCTGGTGGCCAACGAAGTCCAGTGCCGTCAACACCGTCTTGCCTGGAGCCGAGCGCAGCCCGCGGCCGAGTTGCTGAAGAAAGACAGTGGCACTCTCAGTAGGCCGCAGGAACAACACGGTGTCCACATTAGGAAGGTCGAGACCCTCGTTGAAAAGGTCTACGGCGAAGAGGACATTCAGCTCACGGTGACGCAACGCCTTCAGTGCGTCGCCGCGTTCCTTGCCTGACGTTTCGGCGGACACCGCCCGTGCAGGAATGCCGGCGGCGTTGAATTGCTCGGCCATGTACTTCGCATGCTCGACACTGACGCAAAACCCGAGGGCACGCATCGCGCCGACGTCATCGATCTTGTCGCGCAATTCCTTGAGGATGATCCGGGTGCGGGCCTCATTTCCGGTGTAGATGCCGCTGAGTGCCGCGACGTCGTATCCCCCGCGCTTCCAGGCGATCGTCTCGATTTCCGTTGGGTCGAAGATGCCGAAGTAGTGGAACGGACATAGTAGATGCTGATCAAGCGCGTCCCAAAGTCTCAGTTCAGCAGCCACCCGACCGCCGAAGAACTCGCGCACATCGACACCGTCGGCACGTTCGGGGGTGGCCGTGAGTCCGAGCAATTCGATTGGAGCGACGTGGTCGAGCAACCGGCGGTAGGACTTCGCCTCGGCATGGTGGAACTCATCGACGACAACAACGTCAAAGCGATCCGGCTCGAGAGCGCTCAGCCGAGATTCAGACAGCGACTGAATACTGGCGAACACGTGGCGCCACTTCTTCGGCTCGTCACCGTCAACCATCAGCTCGCCGAAAGTCGGCTCGGTGAGCACCTCCTGATACATCCGCCGAGACTGCAGCAAGATCTCTTTTCGGTGTGCGACAAACAGTAGGCTGAGGTCGCGACCGTGCGCCTCGGACAGTCGCCGATAGTCCAGGGCAGCGACGACCGTTTTGCCGGTTCCGGTGGCGGCGACAATGAGATTGCGGTGCCGGTCGTGAAGTTGGCGCTCGGCGTCGAGTTGTTCTAGCATTTCGGCTTGGTAGGGCTTGGGTTGCACTTCCAAACCAGACAGGGTCACGACGATGCGCTCACTAGTCTGCTTGCCAGATGCGATTGCGAGAGCTTCGCGAAGTTTGTCACCATCCGTCACAGGGCTGTAGGGCTCGAACTCGCGGCTCTCCCAGTAAGAGTCAAACGTGGCCCGGAACTTGTCCAGTAGGTGCC
>CAIOYU010000394.1 GCA_903862565.1 uncultured Actinomycetes bacterium
AACATGGGCAACTCGCTGCTGCTGGTCGGCGCCAAGCTCGGCATGGACGTCCGCATCCTCGCCCCCGAGGAACTGCAGCCCGAGAAGGAACTGGTCGAGATGTGCGAGGGCTTCGCCAAGGAGTCCGGCGCACGGATCATGATCACCGACGACGTGAAGAAGGCCGTCAAGGGTGTCGACTTCATCCACACCGACGTCTGGGTGTCCATGGGTGAGCCGATCGAGACCTGGGGGGAGCGCATCAAGTTGCTGATGCCGTATCAGGTGAACTCCAAACTGGTTGCGGCGGCTCAGAATCCGCGGGTGAGGTTCATGCACTGCCTGCCGGCGTTCCACAACTCCTCGACCAAGGTCGGCGCTCAGATCGCCGCGCAGTACCCGGAGTTGACCAATGGCATCGAGGTCACCGAGGACGTGTTCGAAAGCCCGATCAACATCTGCTTCGAGCAGGCCGAGAACCGGATGCACACCATCAAGGCCGTCCTCGTCTCGTCGCTGGCGTAGGAAGGCTCGGATGAGAATCGTTATCGCCCTTGGTGGCAACGCCCTGCTGCAGCGCGGGCAGCCGATGACCGCCGAGAATCAGCGCGCCAACATCAGGCTCGCCGCCGAGCGCATCGCGGCCGTGGCGCCGGGAAACCAGATCGTCATCGCCCACGGCAACGGCCCGCAGGTCGGGTTGCTGGCCTTGCAGGATGCCGCCTACGAGGAGGTGGCGCCCTATCCGCTCGACGTCCTCGGGGCGGAGACCGAGGCGATGATCGGCTACGTCATCGAGCAGGAACTGGGCAACCTGCTGCCCTTCGAGCAGCCGTTCGCCACGCTGCTGACGATGATCGAGGTCGACCCGAAAGACTCCGCTTTCCAGAACCCGACCAAACCGATCGGGCCGATCTACACCAAGGTCGAAGCGGAGAAGTTCGTCAAGGAGAAGGGCTGGGCGATCGCGCCCGACGGTGACCACTACCGCCGTGTCGTCCCGAGCCCGAAACCCAAGCGGATCTTCGAGATCCGGCCGATCCGCACATTGGTGGAACAGGGCTGCATCGTGATCTGTGCCGGTGGCGGCGGCATCCCGACCATGTACGGCGACGACGGAAAGCTTCAGGGTGTCGAGGCCGTCATCGACAAGGATCTGGCTGCGGCGCTGCTGGCCCACGAACTCGACGCCGACCTGCTGGTGATCGCCACCGACGTCGACGGGCTCTACACCGGGTGGGGAACTCCCGAGCAGGCCAGGCTGGGCGCGGTCGCCGTCGGTGAGGTCGTGGAGATGAAACTGCCGGCCGGGTCCATGGGCCCCAAAGTGGCGGCAGCGTGCCAGTTCGCGACCAACACCGGCAACGAAGCCGTCATCGGCTCACTCGCCGAAATCGACAAGATCGTGACCGGTTCGGCGGGAACCCGCGTTCGCGCGACGTGATCGCAGCACTCACAACATCCGTTTGGGGCGCGTCATGACCTTGCTGCGCCTGATCGACACTCTGGACCAGACGAACTGCTGCAGAGCCAATGCGGCCCAGCCGGCCAGTGCCATCCCGAAGATGTTCAGCAGCAGTTGTAGCGTGCTCGACCAGATCTCGTAGCCTGACCCAAACGCGATCCCCAGGGCGATGTTGCCGGCAGCCGGCACTGTCGTCACGGAGATGAAGACCCCGGCCAAACCGCCGGATTTCGCCGACGTGAGCGATAGGACACCGGCTGTTCCAGCGATGACCGCGACTATGAACGACCACTTGTCGGGGCTGTAGATGAAGGCCGTCGCCGGACGCGGCCCTGTCAGGTCGGCGACCGTTATCCAGCCCAGCGCCCGCCCGAGAAGGGCGAAGAGCGTTGTGAACACGATGGCTGCAGCAAACCCGAGGGTCAGGGTCCGGACCGCATGCCCCAGGAGGGAATACCTGCGGCGGACGAGCGCTACTCCGAGTGCGGCGACGGCGCCGAATTCGGGACCCAGCACCATCGCGCCGATGACCAGGATCTGGGAGTCCAGGACGATGGCGATGGCCGCGATCACGGTCGCCAGTGACATGAAACTCAAGTATGTCCAGTTGAGTTCGGACTCTTCGTAGGAACGCTGCGCGACGTCGGCCCACACAACGGCGTCCGCGCTGCTTCCGGGAGCGTGCAGCTCGGCCTTGAAGCCGTCGGAGGACAGCCAGGAATCCACCCGCTGGATCTCGATGGTGCCCTCGCGGTGGACGCCGAGCGCGCGCAGCTGGTCCACCACGCCGTTGACGGCCTCGCGGGGAAGATCGGCTGACACCAGATCGCCGACCGGCCGGATGGCCGCGCCCTCGACGAGCGTCAGCCCACTGACGCATGGCTCACTTTCCAATACCTGGAGGACGTCGTCGGTCAGCCGCGACGGCGACAATATCCGTAGCTTCAGCATTGACCAAGTGTAGGAACAGTCAACGTCCCCGGCCTCACACTTCGATCCGGGCGCCGATGATGACCGTGCGGTCATGCCGCGGTCGGCGCCGCCCCTCGACGAGAAGAGGTCTGATGGGGATCGCGTCTTATACGGCGCTGACAGCTCTTGTTTTCTCTGCGGTCGGCCTGGTCATCACCGCCTCCTACGTCGATTCCAAGGTCAACGTGCCGATCACGGCGTTGATCGCTCTGGTGGCAATGCATTTCGTGGTTTCGGCTGCGCTGCCCGAGGTCGGTTATCTCCTGATGATCGACCTGGTGCACCTGCTCGCCTATGCCACCGTGGTCACCATGTTCGCCGGTGCGGTCCTAGGCGCCTGGAGACTGAAAACCGATGGCGAGGACGCCGCGATGGCCCTTCAGCGCCGGTTCCTCATCTGCTCCAGTGCTGCCTTCCTGCTGGCGTCGGCTGCTGTCTTGGTTTACTACCTGCATTGATCGAGGTGGTGGTACCCCCGGGTGGACCTGCCCGTCGTGACACGATCACCCCATGCGCGCCTTCGCCTGTCCGGTCTGTCATGGCTTCGTCCCGTTCGAGTCGCAGCGGTGCCCGTCCTGCGCTGTGACCGTCGGCCTGCACCTGCCCACCCGTTCGATGCTGGCCGTCACCGATGCCACGGCGCAGGTTGATGGTGAGCAGTGGGTGCGCTGCACCCAGCACGAACCGCTGGGCTGCAACTGGCTGGTGCCGGCGGAGTACGACGCTGCTGCGCGCGGCCGCTGCCTGGCCGATTCGTTGATCCGGCGCGAACCCGATTCGGACGACACCATCGCCCGGGAGAAACTGGTGCCCACCGCGCTGGCGTTACGGCGGCTGGTCTACCAACTTGTCGACATCGGACTGCCGGTCGATCCGCACTGGCGCCGCGACGGCGGTCTGGCGTTCGACCTGCTGTCCAGTTACAGCACGGGGGAGAAGATCCTCATCGGCCACGCCGACGGTGTGATCACCATCGACCTGGTGGAATCCCTTGACGCATATCGGGAATCGCTGCGGGTGCGACTCGGCGAGCCCTACCGCACCATGCTCGGCCACTTCCGCCACGAGGCCGGTCACTATTACCAGAACATCCTGGTGGAAACCGGCGCGGGAGCCGAGAAGTATCTGGACCGATGCCGCGCACTTTTCGGCGACGAGCGGGTGAGTTACCCCGATGCCATCGACCGGCACTACCAGTTCGGGGCCCCGGCGGACTGGCAGGAGAGTTTCATCTCCGAGTACGCCACGATGCACCCCTGGGAGGACTTCGCCGAGTGCTTCGCGCACTACCTGCACATCACCGACACCCTGGATACCACCCGGGAGGCCGGCATGGTGCTGCACGCCGACCGGGTGCGCTTCGCAGGCCCGCGTGACATCGCCCCGCTGGAGTCCTACTGCCAGGACCCGATCGAGCGGTTGCTGTTCGACTGGCGGTGGATCTCGTTGTTCTTCAACCGGGTCAACAGCGCGATGGGAAAGAACCCGCTGTACCCGTTCGACATCAGCAAGCCGGTCGCGGACAAGCTGGGTTTCGTTCACACGGTGGTGCGGGAGAACGTCGCGCTCTAGCGAACGGGGTTGGCGTGCAACCATTCCTCGGCGGCGCCCACCGCACCCTCAAGGGTGCTGAACACCACGTCGTCGAAGCCGCGGCCCCGCCGGATGACGGCGGAATCGGGATCGACGAGGAAGGCCTTCTTGCCCGCTGCGCTCAGGGTGGTGCTCATCCCGGCCAGCAGGGCCCGGGCCGGATCATTGATGGTGTCGGCTCGGGTGACGTCGAGGATGGCGACGGCGAAGTCGTCGCTGTCCCGGTCGACGATGCGCAGCACTCTCTCCACCCCGGCGAACATCAGGTCGCCGTGCATCTCGTAGACCCGCACCCCGTCGCAGGCGTCGTAGGCGGCCCGGATGGTGGCCCGGGACTCCCGGCTGACGGTGAGGAAGTGCAGGCCCAGTCGTTGGGACAGTGCCCGGCAGATCAGCACCCCGCGGACGCTGTTGCCGCGCGGATCGAGCAGGGGGGAGTACACCCCGATACCGAGTTGTCCCGGCAGCACCGCGACGATCCCGCCGCCGACCCCGCTCTTGGCGGGCATACCGACCGCGCTCACCCAGTCCCCGGCGCCGTCGTACATGCCGCAGGTGACCATCAGGCTCAGCGTTCGCTGGACAACCTTGGGGGCCGTGACCTGCCGCCCGGTCTGCGGGTTGATGCCGCCCCGGGCCAGGGTGGTGGCCATCCGTGCGAGGTCCACGCTGGTCACCCGCAGCGAACACTGGCGGAAGTAGACGTCGAGTACGTCGTCGGGATCGTCCAGCACGCCGAAGCTGGTCAACATGTAGGCGATCGCCCGGTTGCGGTTGCCGGTGGCCTTCTCCGAGCGGTAGACGTCCTCGTCGAGTTCCAGCGGGCGACCCGCGCAGGCCGAGTAGAACTCCTGGAGTTTGGCGAAGCGCTCGTCGGGGCTGGCTCCGGGAATCAGCGAGACCGCCGCGATGGCCCCGGCATTGATCATCGGGTTCTTCGGGATCTTGGTGTGCTCGTCGACGCTGATCTCGTTGAACGCGTCACCGGAGGGTTCGACGCCGATCTTGGCATCCACCGCCTCCTGCCCCACCTGATCCAGAGCCAGTGCGTAGGTGAACGGTTTGGAGATCGACTGGATCGTGAATTCGGTTCGGGAGTCGCCGGATTCGTACAGGAAGCCATCGGAGGAGGACAGCGTCAGGCCGAAGCCCGTCGGGTCCACCTCGGTGAGTTCGGGGATGTAGTCGGCCAGCGCCCCGTCGTCGACCGAGGCGTATTCGGCCACCAACTCGTCGAGGTAACGCTGAACTAGTCGCTCCGGCACCGTCGGAGCTTAACCACTCCGGGGTTTCACCTGACGGCGTTCTGCGCACCGGCCGCCAGGACCGGGAGGGCTGTTCGGCGGTAGGGTCCCAGCGAGCCTTCCGGAGATGGAGAAGCATGCACCGCAGCCGCGCACGGACGGTGGGAGCCGCAGTGGCAGCACTGACGGCAGCGTTCGCCGGGCCATCGGTACCGGTTCATGCCGGACCGCCCGACGATGCCGGGGGCCCGATGATCGTGGCGCACCGAGGCGGCACGGGAAGGGCCGTTCACGCCGGTGCGGACGCGGTGTGGCTCACTGTGAGAAAGCGGGGCTCGACGCCGTCCTTGTCGACTCGCCTCTGGCGGCTCAACACTGGCGGGGGCAGTAGCACTGCCCTCAGTCTGTTGATGTCCTACGTGTGGTGGTCGGTTCTGCCCATCGTCAACTCTTTCGGCACGGGGCCCGCGCGCGGTGCTCCGCCCAAGTGCTACTTGGCTTGTTAAATGGTCATGGCGGTCGCACCGCGAATGCTTTCCCGTTCGTTCACGCCGCGATGTGAGTCCGGCTACCGTTACGTCGCGCAGTTCTGAAAGGTTTGCCCCGGGACCACGGCAACCGGGAGAGGGCGAAATTGTTCGAGACACTGGATACCCCCCAACTGAACCGGCTGCGGCGCAAGATCACGGTGCTGTCCGGCGCGGGAACCTTTCTTGACGGCTTCGATCTGGTGATCATCGCGGTGGCGCTGCCGGTGTTGAAGGACTACTTCGTCGGAATGACCCCCACCGCGATCGCGCTGATCTCGGCCTCGGCCATCGCCGGCGCGTTCATCGGCGCCACCTGGGGTGGCCGGCTCACCGACCAGTACGGCCGCAAGGCGATGTACCTGCTGGACCTGGTGTGCTTCGTGGTCTTCGCACTGGCGGCGGCGTTCGCATGGAATCCTTTGTCGCTCATCGTCTTCCGGTTCCTGCTCGGGCTCGGCATCGGGGCGGACTATCCGATCTCGGCGACACTGGTGGCCGAGTTCAGCTCATCGAAATCCCGCGGTGCTCACAGTGGAAGCCTGGGGGCCATGTGGTTCGTCGGTGCGCTGGCGGCCTACGTCACCGGCATCCTGCTCGAACCACTCGGCCCGAACTCGTGGCGCTACATGTTCCTGGTCGGAGCCGTTCTCGCGATCATCGTGCTGATCGCGCGGCGGACGCTGCCGGAGTCGCCGCGGTGGCTGGCCTCGGTCGGGCGTGAGGCTGATGCCCAGAAGATCATGCGGGACCTCACCGGCCATGAGGTGGAGATCCCTGCCGGTCGGATCACCAAGCAGCCGATCAGTGCGCTGTTCAACGAGAAGTACCGGCGTACGACGATCTTCGTCACCGGCTTCTGGACCTGCTACGCGATCGCCTACTACGGCATCACCATCTACACCCCGACAATCCTCAGCGAGTTCAACGAGACGGGCAGCCGCACCATCGCCTACCTCGGATCCGGGGTGGTCGCCCTGGTCGGTCTCATCGGCGCCGTGATCGGCCTGAACCTCGCCGACCGCTGGGGCCGCCGTCCGCTGATCATCACCTCGTTCGCAGGACTGGCCGTCGCATTGCTCATCCTGACCCTCACCCCGTCACCGGGACTGGGCTTCCTGGTGGCACTGTTCAGCTCCGCGGTGCTGTTCGCGAACATGGGCGGGGGCATCCTGAACTTCGTCTACCCGACCGAGTTGTACCCCACCGGTGTGCGCGCGACCGGCATGGGATTCGCCACCAGCGTCAGCCGGATCGGTTCGATCCTCGGTGTGCTGGTGTTCCCGGGAATGATCGCGGCCTGGGGGCAGCAGGTGGCGCTCGGTTTCTTCTTCGGCGTGGCGCTGATCGCCCTGATCATCTGTGTGGTGATGGCACCGGAGACCAAAGGCCAGTCATTGGAGGCGCTGGCCAAAGAAGGCGACTACGAAGGAGAACTGGCCCACCCATGAGTATCCCGGGAACGATCTGGCTGAGCATGTGGTGCGCGGGGGAGCGCCCCACCGACGCCGACTTCGCGGCCGTACGCGACTGCGGCGCCGTTGAGGGCGTGGAGATCTGGACCGAACACCCCGATGCCCGCTGGCAGATCGAAGCCGCCGCCCGGCACGGCCTGCAGGTCGGAGTGCACCTGCCCTTCCACGACCTCAACCCGGTCTCGGACGACCCGGTGGTGGCCGACTTGGCCCTGCAGCGCAACCGGGAATGGCTCCGACGCCTCCATGGCGTCGGCG
Source organism: uncultured Actinomycetes bacterium (assembly GCA_903862565.1). Lineage (GTDB taxonomy): Bacteria > Actinomycetota > Actinomycetes > Mycobacteriales > Mycobacteriaceae > Mycobacterium. The sequence continues at coordinate 7,514 of CAIOYU010000394.1, forward strand.
GAGTGCATGCGGTCATGCACGGCGGCTATGCGGCCAGTGCCGTCGACCGCGGTGCGAAGGTGCCCCGACTGGTGGAATTCACCTCGACCCTGCGCGCCGAGGCAGCCGAACTCGGCATCGAACTGATGTTGGAGAACCTCATCCCCGACAAACTGGGGTACTCCCACATCATGGCGTCCGACCTTGCGGAGTGGACCCAACTGGTGGCCGAGATCGGCTGCGGTGCAGTCCTGGACACCAGCCATTCCGCCGCCAGTGGTATCGCCCTGGCCGACGTCTTCGAGGCCCTGGGCCCGTCGGTGCGGGCAATTCACTTGTCGGACAACGATGGCGTCAGCGACCTGCATCTGCTGCCCGGCGACGGCAACGATGTCACCGCCGGCCTTGCCGCAATACTGTCCGGCATCGGCTACGACGGCGCGATCACCTACGAGATCAGCCCCCTGCGCTACTCACTCGGAGATGTCCTCACCCACATCGTCGCCGAAGCCGCCCGGTGATCGCCGGCGGTTGAATCCTCAGCGCGCCGCAAGAATCCGATCAGCGACGTCGGCGAACCCGAACCCGCCCGGGCGGGAGGCGACGAAGGTCGGCGGCGGTGCAAGTCTGTCGACGTGGTGGGCGACGTTCGCCACCCCGACAGACCGCGTGAACGCGGTGAACCCGGCCTGGTCGTTGGGGGAGTCGCCGACAAAGACGCACCGCGCCCGGGTCTGGTCCCCGTCGAGGCCCAGTTGCTCACGCGCCAGGCGCAAGAGCATCGCGGCCTTGTCGTGATCGCCGTAAAAGGCATGCAGGTGAATGCTCGACACGAGCACCCTCGCGCCGTGCCGGCGGCACAGATCGGCCAACTTCGCGGTGTCCGAGGCACTGACATCCGCCTTCTCGTGGAGGTCCCACGCGACGTCGACGCGCCGCAGCGGTGAGTCCACGGCCAGTTGCACGTGCGGAAGCACATGTGCGGCCTCAGCGACGAGCGCATCGAGCCTGTCTCGCTGAATTCGACGCTCCTCGAACGGATCCCAGTAGCGCGTCTCTCCGTTGCGCAGCACCGCGTAGCCGCCGTTCTCGGCGACGGCGAAGACCACGGGCCACAGCACGGCAAGCACCTCGGCGAAGCCGCCGGCGCGCCCCGTGGCCAATCCGACCGCAACGCCGGACTCGGCGAGGCGCACGATTGCCGCATATGCCTCGGGCACCAGCGCGCCCTGCCAGGTCAAGGTGTCGTCGACGTCGGTGAACACTGCGGCGACGCCGCTGGCATCCATGTCATTGAGCGGCCTCAATTACGGCACCCGCTTGAGCAGGACCGCGTTGTCGAAGGGCAGGTGCGGGAACACCCTGCCGCCCAACCCGGTGACGTGCGGTGCGGCCTGCTCCTTGGACATCACCTCGGGGTCGCGGACGGAGATGGTGCGGCCGCGATGGCGCAGTCGGCCACCGCCGGCGGCCGTGAGGTTCTTCAGCCAGTCTCGCTCCGGACCATAGGTAAGCAGGATCGCCACTCCCTCGTCGGTGGAGAACACGGTCAACGGCGTGCGGTAGGTGCGCCCCGACCGGCGGCCGACGTGCTCAAGGATGCCCATCGCTGGTGCCCATCCGGCCCATAGGCGTTGCACCGGATTGGTGACGTGCCGATTGAACCGCGCCAGTTTCTGCGGGAGTTGCATACCCACATCACACCCTTCCGGCAGGGCTTTGCTCAAGTGGCGCGCTGATTCCGGTGAGAACGTCATGTCCCCCAACTGGCGGACGGTCGACTCATTCCCAGCAGTGGCCGATCAGCCGACCCTCGGGTGCCGGTGGCCCGGCGAAAGTGGACGGGGTAGGGCCGCTGAAGAGGTCAACGGCCCGGGAGTGTGAGGAGTTCACATGGGTATCACAAGGACGTCAGTGGCTGCCCTGGTCGGGGCATCGATGACCGCCGCGGTGCTCCTGGTCGGACCCGCTGCGGCGCAGGCTGATTCGGCAGCGCCCTCGGCGCCGGGTGTGTCCAACAGCGCTCCGGTGCGCGACGGCGGCAATGCCACCCCCGCGGGTTCGCCGGCGCGCGGGGGAGGCACTGCGGTCCCGACCGGGACCATCCGCGGCTGTTCGCCCTGCATCTTGCCGATAGCGCCGGTCGGCCCCTGACGCGTTGGCGACCGCCGTACTACTTCGGTGGCATCCTGATGCCGCCGTCGACACGAACCACCTCGGCGTTCATGTAGGAGTTGGTGATCAGTTCGATGACCATCGAGGCCAGTTCCTCCGGCTTGCCGAGCCGGTGCGGGAACAGCACCGACTGACCGAGTTTGGCCTTGAAGGCTTCCGATGCTTCGCCCTCGCCGTAGATCGGGGTGTCGATCAGGCCCGGTGCCACGGTGTTCACCCGGATCCCCACGGCGGCGAGGTCGCGGGCCACCGGCAGCGTCAGCCCGACGACGCCGCCCTTTGACGACGAATACGCCGCCTGGCCGATCTGTCCGTCGAAGGCCGCCACACTGGTCATGTTCACGATCGCTCCGCGCTCACCGGTGGCCGTGGGCTCCAGCCGGCTCATTGCGGTGGCCGCCAAGCGGATGCAGTCGAACGTGCCCACCAGGTTGATCGCAATGACCTTCCGGTAGGCGTCGAGGTTGTGCGCCGAGGCGAACTCCCCGTCCTTGCCGATGGTGCGCTGCGCCCAGCCCACTCCGGCTGAATTGACGAGTGCGCGAAGGGGCCCGAGATCCATCGCGGTGTTGACCGCATCCTCGATCTGCTCGGTCTTCGTGACATCGACCGGGACGAAAACGCCGCCGATTTCCTGGGCGAGGGCCTGGCCGCGTTCGGCCTGCATGTCGGCGATCACGACGTGCGCGCCGAGGTCGGCCAACTGACGTGCGGTGGCGGCTCCGATACCCGAGGCCCCACCGGTGACGATTGCACTAGCTCCGTTAAGTTCCACGCCGCCGAGCTTACTGGTGGGGGACTCTGCACCCCGCGTGGATTCTGTCGGGTCGAAGACACCACAGGCCAGGAACCAAGTAGTAATCCCGATGCGCTACCGAAAACAGGTAGTCGGGTACCTGTTCTCGCCACCTCCGCAACCGAAAGAATGAATCCAACGGAAATGTGAGGTGGTGGGTCATGCCGCCACCGGCGCAACGGCGGCACCAACAGTCTGGGCCGCTCCGCACAGATCGTTCCGCGCCGACGCGTCAAAGCCTGGTTCGTTTCGCTCATGTCGTCTCTCCCAGGCAAAGCGTGTCCCATGACGCCATCCCGATGGCTAGGGCACCGCTGCGGGGTTGAGCCGTGGAACGGCGAGGGGCCTGGAGGATTCCTTCAGGCCTCTCGTTGTGCGGGCCGCGTCAGGGAAGTGTGGGCGGCTGAACCCCCGGCGGGCAGCGCCACTGTCCACCCGGATTCACGTAGACGCACGGCGTGTGGACGAGGTATGTCTCTGAGACCTGCGGCGCTGGCTCCGATTTCTGTTCCGAACCGGCGTGATCCACCATGCCAGTCATGATGAGCAGCAGGGCGATCGCGGTGGCGGACACCGGGGCCATGATTGGTGTTTACCCGGTAACGGTGTCGGTCAATCGTCGGCGTGAACGACACCGCCTGCCCTAACCTGGGCAGTGGATACTCTTGCCCCGCTTGATCGTCTCGACCACTGCGATGTCCTTGATCCGCTCGGGCGCGGCCGTGAGTGGATTGCCCTCCAGGATCACAAGATCGGCGACCTTCCCGGCGGTGATCGTTCCTTTGATGTGCTCTTCGCGGTAGAAGTGGGCGGCGTCCCGGGTGACGGCCAGCAGCGCGGTGTACGGGCTCAGCCGCTCCCGCGGTCCCAGGACCTCGCCGGACAGCGTGGTGCGCGTGACGGCAGTACCGATGGTCTCCAACACGTTTGGTGAGGCAGACGGGCAGTCGCAGTGCAGCGTCGTGCTCAGACCGAGTTTCACGGCCGAGGCGAGCGGCGACTCCATCGTCGCCCGCTCGGGTCCGAGCAGCCTCATCTGCTCGTCGCCGTAGAGCATGAGGTGCGGCGGCATCATCGACGCTCCGACATCAAGCTTCTTGTAGGTCGCCAGCTGGTCGAGCCGGGCGAAATAGGAGTGCGAGATGATCGTTCGCCGGTCACCCGACTTGCCGGTGGCGGTGATCGCCTTTTCGATCGCGGCCAGGCTGAGGTCGATACCGGCGTCGCCGTTGCTGTAGGCGAACAGCTGGATGTCGTTCGCGTAGGCATGGGTGACCCACCGCTCGACCATCTCCTGTGGGAGCAGCATCCCCTTCCAGCCACCGGGGAATCCGGTCGTGTCCAGATAGGGCTGGGTGAAGGCCGCGAGGCGCAGTTGGGGTGCGGCATCGGTGGCGACCTGATATCCGGGGATCTTCAGGCCGCGGTCACCGTGGCTGTAGGCACCCCAGGTCCAGTCGGCGTCCTCGACGATCGTGCCCGAGGCCGCATCGGACACCGACGGCATTCCCATGACGTCCAGGGCGAGCACACTGTGGTCGAAAGCGGCTCGCAGGGAGGCGATCTCGTCGGGCACCAGCTGGTAGCTCTGAACCGTGGTGTAGCCCTGAGCTGCCAGCAGGACTTCCGCTGCCCGGAACGTCTCGAACGTCTGCACCTGGGAGTAGGTGCCGACGGCCTCCGACCGCGCGGCCAGGAAGGGGGCGAACATCAGTGCGCCGGTCAGCGCGCCGGTGTTGGGATCCTTGACGATCTGACCGGGTTGCAACGGCGGGGTCTCCGGCGTGAGGCCGAGTTGGGCGATGCCGGCGCTGTTGAGTTGTCCGGTCAGGGTCGACAGGGTGCTGATCAACACCGGGGTATCCGGAAAGGCCGCGTCCAGGTCGGCAAGTGTCAGGGCACCGTCGGAGAGCAGCGCGTCGTAATAGCCGTATCCGATGATCCAGCCGTTGAACGGCGACGCGGCCTTCAGCAACGCGATGACGTCGGCCTTGGAATGTGGCGGTTTCTCGCTGAAGTAGGCGAGATTCACCCCCAGTGTCTGCTGCGCGAACAGCGTGAAATGGCCCCAGGTGTCGATGAATCCCGGCAGCATTGTGCGGCCTCGGAGATCGATCAGTTCTGCGTTCGGGACAGCGGCCATGGCGGCGGCCCGAGTGCCGACAAAGGTGATCGTCCCGGCCTCGACAGCCACCGCCTCCGCGTAGCCGGGGGCATCACCCTCCATCAGGAGGATGGTTCCGTTGTAGTACACAACCGCGTTCATGGAGTCATCGGGCATCCCCGGAACCTCTCGAGTTGGTTACACAGCTGAGGACACCCGCTAAATCTAAAGGACCGACCGTGAGTGGTGGCCGCACCTGGAGACCATCACTATGGCTGCCGTCTTCGGCACCGACCGTAGGCTCCTTCGTCGCGGTGACTCTCGCCCGTTCGGCCCCACTCAACTGAGGGGGACTTCGTCAACTGAGCTGGACCTAACTTTCCGGCCAATGAGGACCTTCCCAAACTCGATAGCGCCCGCGCTATCACGGCTCAGTTGAAGAGGTCATCAAAGGATGGCGGCCGCGGTCGGTCGGCCAATTTGCATGCCACCCAGTGGTTGAAGGTGACGCCCTGCTCCGTCGACTCGACCATGAGGCGCGCATGCAGCGCACGCGATGTCCGGATCAGGAACTTGCCGCTGTAGCGCTGATCGGCCAGCGACTTCGGGGGATCCTGATTGAACTCGGCTCTCTCCACGAGCAATTCGTCGACCAGCTTCTCCATGGCGACGACCGCATCGTGTGCCGTCAATCCGACCGCGAAGTGCTCCGGAAATTCCAGGCACGTGGCGTTGTACTCGCGATTCTCCAGATCCCACACGGCGCGGTAGGTGTAGTTCAGCGGGAACTCAGGTGGCATGACGGAATCATGAACTCAAGACGCTGCCGCCCGCAGTCACCGCCGGCCCGGCCTGTGCAGAAACGTGCTATCACCCCTGATATCGAGTTTGGGAGACACATAGTGGTTCCCGAAACCGGCTGGGCACTGATGGCTGTAGCTGGTCACGATCTTCCACGCGCCCGCCGCCGGGCGGTGAGCTTGGCCCACACCCAGGTCAGGGGCACGTCATGCCCGGTGGCGAGGTACTCCACGGTGGCGGGGTAGTGGCAGATCTCTCGCACCTGGGCCAGCCCGCCGGGCTTACCGAGGAGCAGCACCTGATCGCCGAGGGCCAGGGACGTGTCCTCTGGCGGCATGAATTGCGGTGCCCCGTCGCGGACGAGAACCAGGGCGGCCAAGGGCAGTGTCGTATCGCGGTCGTCAGGCCGTCGCATCAGCGTCCCCAGCGTCAGCGTGTTTCCGCGTCGTAACCATTCGGCTATGGCCGGGGCGTGCTCGGCGGAGAGGGTGAGGGTGTCGCGCTGCGGGGTGCGCCGGCCGCAGCGCTCCTTGATCAGATCCCGAACCTGCCTGGCCCACTGCTCATCCCGGGTGAGCGCATGCTCGACGAAGCTCCAGAACACCGGAGTCAGAATGCGGGCGAGTACCTCGCGTGCGATCAGTTCGGTGGCGATGTGCACCGAGTCGATGTCCAGTGTCGCGAGCAACGCTTTCTTGCCGTTCGTCTGTTGCCGAAGGACAAGGTAGGCATCAGGATTGGCGCGGCGGGCATGTTCGGCCATGGCGATGTTGATGGTGTCGTTGTCGGTGCCGGCGACGAATGCCACCGATCCGGAGACGTCGGGGTCACCGCCTGCCGGGTCGACGAGTTCGACGGTGACGCCGGTGGCGGCCAGATCGGTGACGACGGCCTCGCCGAACTCACCCTCGACGCACACCAGCCACCTGCGCGCGGCGAGATCCTGCCGCGCCGGCAGCAGTTGCTCCTGGTCGTTGTCCATCAGCCACCGCAGCAGTTGATAGTTGACCGGTTGGTGGATCGAGAGGGCGAGGTATTCGCCGAACCGGTCGTCGGCGTTGATGGCCGAGGCGGGGGCGAAGTGCTCCATGCGGGCGCGGGTGCGCTGGTGCGTGCAGCGACCGAGCACAGGTAGGTCGGGTCGCAGCAGCGAGGCCGCCATCACCACCGCGAGGTTGGCGTCGTCGTCGTTGGTCAGCGCCAGCACGCCCTCGCACTCCCGGTGCCCGAGACCGGCGATGCCCAGTACCGCCGGTGAGGAGCAGTCCCCCGCGACGGCGGGGACGTCGAACGTCAGTTGCTCCGAGATGACCGACTGGACCTTGTCCTCCTGCTTGTCGATGACGACGAACCGGCGGTAGTGCTCGTCAAGGTCGGCACCGACGATCCGGCCGGCATCCCCGTACCCGGCGACGATGATGAAGGGTTCGACCAACCTCCGGACCTGCCGGCGGAACTGCTGGGCGTCGACGGCGGTCTGGAACGCGGTGCTCTGGATGAGCGCGAAGAACACGCCGATGGCGTACGCCCAGCTGATCACGAGCAGGAAGATCGACAATGACATCCACATCCGCTGCGGGTAGCTGAAAGCGTAGGGCGCCTCGGTGAAGCCGACCGTCGTCAACGTGATGGTCATCTGATAGAACGCGTCGAAGATGTTCAGCCGGTAAGGGTTTCTGTCCGGATCGGTGCCCGGCATGAGCATCATCCCGGCGGTGCAGAAGCTGAACGTGGTGATGACCACGATCAGCGGCAGCCGCATGCGCCGCATGATCAGGAAGATCGCTTCGGTGGTCGGCACCGTGGTCGGAATGCGAACCGCGGTGCGCCGCCCGACGACCCGCCGTCGGGACCAGAGGTGGAAGGGGTGAGGCGGGTTCGGCATTGGTTTGGGGGACTAGCGGCGGCGGAACGACGCCGTCTCGACCACGAGAAGAGTGACGGAGACGAGGTTGGCCAGCAGTGCGCCGCCCGACAGTGACACGACGCTGGCGGTGTCGTGGCCGTCGAGTCCGTTGGGCGATACGTGGTTGGCCCAGACCCACATTCCCGCTGCGGCGGCCAGTTGGAGCAACGCGACCAGGCTGGTGGCCAGGTGCACCGCGCCGAGTTGGGTGCTGTCGCCGAATTTCAGGATCGTCGTGATGAAAGCGACGATGAGGGCGAGGAACAACTCCCACGAGTTGTGCACATCAGGGTCGCTGATGTCGCCCACGAAGAAGCCGAAGTTCAGCGTCGCGGCCAAGAGCACGAAAAAACCGAAAACCACTTTCTCGAGGTTCACACCGGAAGCCTAAACGTGTCGAACAACTCCGGCCGCTAACCTGCCAGCGCGGCGCGATCCGATCGCGATAATGTGCCGTCGGTCACGGCGTCGTGGAACCCGTTCGAGGGATTCGGGACTCGACGTTAGGGGTGGGTCCGCTGCCGGAGACTCACAGACGCCCCGCGGCCACGCGACGACCGAGTGACAACCACGCGGCGATCAACCCGTTGGTCTGACGCAGGTCCAGCTCGGTGAGTTCCTTGAACCGGGTGAGGCGGTAGCGGACAGTGTTTCTGTGGATGTGCAGTTGCTGCGCCACCTCGTCGACGTTCTGGTCGCACTGCAGCCAGGTCCAGACCGTCCGCGCGATGTCGGCGTTCGAGCCCTGATCGGTGTCGAGTTCGGACAGATAGCGGCGCTGCAGCAGGGCGGCGAGGTCGTCGGCCAGAAGGATCGCCGGCAATGCCCCGAGGTCCTCCAGGGTGACCACGCCGCTGCGTCCGAAGGCCAGGCCGGTCTCCAGGGCCAGGGTCGCGGCGCGGAAGGGTTCGGCCAGGGAGGTCAACTCGGCGGGGTCGCCGACGGCGATGAGCGTGGATGCCGCAGAGTCGACCGCGGGCGGCTTCGGGGCCACGGCGACGACGTCTCCGTCGATGACGGCCAGGACCGGCCGGTGTGTGGCCGTGGCGCAGGTGCGTTGTAAGAGTAGCGATATCCGGGTTTCGTTACTGCCTGACGACGGCCGGGCGCGCACCGGGTAATAGGAGATCGCCGTATCGAGGCCGAAATCCGCCGATTCCACCTTGACCTGCTGCGGCGGCAACGTGCCGTGGAGGATCGCGCGCAGGAAGTCTGCGCGGCGACCGCTTTCGCGGCGGCCGATCTCCACGGCGATCTCATGGTTGATGGCCGCGATCACCGCAGCGGCATCGGTGGCGAATTGCCAACTCAGATCGTGAATCTGGAGCATGAGCGCGGCATCCAGCCCCTCTTCGACACCCAGTCGGTCAACTTCGCGGAGCATTTCTCGGGCGGCGATCTGCAGACTGCGGGTCAGCGCTTCCGGCGGGAACCCCTGCTCGGCGCGGCGGCGGGCGACGTCCCCCAGTGGTTCCACGTCGAGGGGGTTGAGAGCCAGGCGGGGGAGTTGGGCGACGACCACCGGAACGATCGCCTCGGCGAACGCTCGGATCTCCTCCGGCGGTACCGCCTGATATTCGACGATCCGCTCGCGCAGTGTGGCGACCAGGGCGTCGACGTGGTCGTCGAAATCCTGCAGGTAACGGTCGACAAGTCTGCGGATGGCCGGGATCTCCTCGGAACCCGGTTCCGGCGCATCATTGGCAACCATTCCATAAAGCTATCTGCTTAGTGCCTGTTAGCGCATATCTTGGCCCCTGCTGAATGCTGCCGGTTTGTCTCTGGGCACAAAGTGCCGTTGGTGGGCTTTGGCCGCGCAGCCATTTCCCGGGACTGCCCGACTGCGGACACTGGGACAAGGAAGGGTCGCCGAAGGACGGCGACCTCAACGATCTCCACCATGCATTTTGGAGAGGATCGAGGAAGTTCTGATGACGGGATTTCAATCCCCCGACCGCAACGGACCCAGACACGCCGCTGTTGACTCCCCGGAGACCCTGCGTGACCGCCTCCGCGACGTGCTGTCACCGAGAACACTGGGACTAGCCTTGAGTGCGCTACTGCTGCAACTCGGTTTCGTCCTGTCCTACCTCGGTGCGTTCCACGCTCCGGCGCCGCACGCCATCCCGGTGGCTGTCGTTGCGCCGCCCACGGTGGCTGAGCAGGTGGTGGGGAAGCTGAACAGCATTCCCGGACAACCGGTGAGCGCCAGCAGTTCCTCGGAGGCCGCGGCCCGCGAGGCGCTGAGGCGCGGAGACACCTCAGCGGTTTACCTTGTTGATCCGGCCGGCACCACCGATCACCTGCTCGTCGCCTCCAGCGGTGGCATGTCGCGGGCGAGCGCAGTCCAGACTGTGTTCACCACGGCGGCAGCACAACAGCAGCGCACCGTCAGCGTCGAGGATCTGGTGCCGCCCAGCGCCGGGGACGGCCGGGGCATGTCGGGCTTCTACCTCGTGACCGGGTGGGCCGTCGGCGGGTATCTGTTCGCCTCGATGCTCGGGGTGGCCAAGGGCGCCCGCCCGGCGAACCTGCCCCGCGCACTCTGGCGGATCGGCGCGACCGTGCCGTACGCGGTGCTTGCCGGCATCGGCGGAGCGGTGATCGCCGAAAAGGTCCTCGGCGCTCTTGGCGGCCACTTCTGGGAGGTCGTGGGCATCGGAGTTCTGGTTACCCTGTCGGCGTCGACGGTGGCCATCGCGCTGCAGACACTGCTGGGCACCTTGGGCATCGGTCTGACCATCCTGATCTTCGTCATCCTGGGTAACCCGTCGGCGGGTGGCGCCTACCAGTCCGAACTGCTGCCTCCCTTCTGGCGGGCACTCGGCGGTGTCCTGCCCAACGGGGCCGGGACCGACGCCCTGCGCCGCATCGTGTACTTCGGGGCTCAGGGGGCCGGGCATGGCGTGGCCGTGCTGCTGGCGTGGGTGCTCGGCGCGACGGTGGTGGCCCTTGCCGGTGCGGCGCTGATTCACCGCAACAACCCGGAAACCGTGCCCGCGGTCTTCGGCGGATGGCGGCCGGTCCGCTTCGACGCCGGCGGATACCGGGTGGAGGGGACGTGATGACACCGGAGAACACGTCTGATCTGCTCGACGGCCTCACCGGTCAGTCGCGCACCGAACGCGCCGAGTTGGTGGATTGGCTTCTCGGACAGGGCATCAGCACCGAGGAGATCCGCACGTCGCACACGCCAACCCTGTTGCCGGCCCGACGACTGCTGGGGCATGACGGAACCTACGTCTCGGCCCGTCGGATCAGTGAGATGGCGGGTCTGGATGTCGATCTGCTGATGCGGTTCCAGCGCGCGGCGGGCCTGCCCCACGTCGACGATCCCGAGGCGCCGGCGTTCATGCGCGCCGACGGCGAGTTCGCGGTGCACATCAGACACTTCCTGGACCTCGGGATCGATCCCGGGCAATTGCTGACGGTGGTGCGGCTACTGGCCGAGGGTCTGTCCCGCGCCGCGGAGATGATGCGGGCCTCGCTGACCGCGTCGGTGATGCACCCGGGCGTCACCGAACGCGAAATCGCCACGAGCGCAACATCGGTCGTCGAAGATCTGGCTCCCCGGCTGGGTCCGATGATCCAGGACATGCTGATGTTGCAGCTTCGGCATGCCGTGGAAACCGAGGCGTTCAATGCCGCCGAGCGAGCCGCCGGAGCGCAGTTGCCGGGTGCGCGCATGGTGGCAGTCGGTTTCGCCGACCTGGTCGGCTTCACCCGGCTCGGTGAGGAACTGCGGCCCGAGGAACTCGAAGTCGTGGCCGACCGCTTGGCGGACCTGGCCAGGGACACCGTCGCGGCGCCGGTGCGCATGGTCAAGACCATCGGCGACGCGGTGATGCTCGTCTCGACCGACGCCGCCGCCCTGGTCGAGGCCCTGCTGGATCTCGTTGCGTTGGTGGACGCCGACCCGACGCTGCCCCAGGTGCGCGCCGGTGTGGCCCATGGCGCCGCGGTGAGCCGGGCGGGGGACTGGTTCGGTAGCCCGGTCAACACCGCCAGTCGCGTGACCGCGATCGCCCGGCCCGGGACGGTCCTGGTCACCGAGGCGGCCCAGACCGAGGTCGGCGACCCCGACCGGCTCCGGTGGTCCTACGTCGGTGCGCGCTGGCTGCGCGGTATCCCCGACGATGTGAGGCTGTACCGGGCCCGGGGTGCCCAGCCGCTGGCTGAAGGGCCGCGCACCCGGTTCTCCCGCCATCAGCGGGGCGGCCGCCATCAGGTCATGGCGCAGGTGATCGGTCCCGGACGCGGCGCGAGCGGGCTGCTGGCGTCCGGCGAATGAGTTCTCGCGCAGTCGGGCTGCGTACCGTCACCGTGGTCGCGGAGGCGTACGGCCAAAATCCTGTTACGAGTTCGCACCCTGCGCTGCCGCGATCACGTGTGTGACCGGCATGGTGTAGTCGACCCGCGCCCGGTCAACGACGTTGTAGCGGTGCCAGATCGAATCCTCCAGAGGCGGCGTGGCGATCACGATCTGGTCCGGCCGGAACGATGCCACACCATCGGCCAGGGCCTGCGTCGGCTGCTGATCACCGATACGTCCTGTCGCCGTGAGGTTTTGCGCACGGAACGCGGAAAGGGTCTGGGCCAGAAGCTCCTCGGCGGCCACGCGTGTCTCCTGCTCGACATTGAGGGGACCGAAGGCCGCGGCGACGCCGGTCTCCACCGGGCTGGCCGGCACCACCACCTCGAAGACGGTGTCGCGGTCGGCGCCGATCGCGGCCAGTGCCTCGCGCAGTTCCGGTGAGCCGAGGCTGTCGTTGGCCAGCACCAGGACCCGTTGTGGCGTGACGGTCACCGAAACGCTCGGCGGCGTCGGGCGACGCGCCAGGAACCACCGGTTGCCGGCGAAGAACACCAGCACCGCCGCCCAGGAGAGCAGGCTCAGGACAAGCTGGGACCGCGCGTTGACCTGGAAGTACATCTGAACCAGGATCGCCACGATCGCGAGGCCCGTAAGAATCGACACCACGGGGAAAAGCCACATCTTGACTGCGAGTTCGTCCTCCGACGTACGGCGCCGCAGCACGATCTGCGAGGCGACGATCAGCAGATAGACGAACAGGATGATCGCACCGCTGGAGTTCAGCAGGAAGCTGAAGATCGTGTCCGGCGCTGCGGCGGCGGCGATCACGCACAGCAGACCGACCACCGCCGACGCCAGGATCGAATTGGCCGGAACCCCGCGGCCGTTCACCGCGACCAGTTGGGCGGGCGCTTCGCGGCGGGCCGCCAGAACGAACAGCATCCGCGAGGCGGTGTACATGCCGGAGTTCAGGCAACTGAGCACCGCGGTGAGCACCACGGCGTTCATGATCTGGTCGGCGAAGGGGATGCCCATTTTCGTGAAGGCGGCCACGAACGGAGAGGCGGCGGCTGCCTCGTTGTTCCAGGGCAGGATCGTCACGAGCAGGAACGCCGAACCGACGAAGAACGCCGCGATCCGCATGATCACCGAGTTCGCCGCTTTGGCCACCGCCCGTTCGGGATCCGCCGATTCCGCCGCGGCGATCGTGGCGATCTCCGGGCCGACCATCGAGAAGATCACCGTCACCACCGCGACGGTGATCGCCGCCCCGCCGTGCGGGAAGAAGCCCCCGTGACTCCACAGGTTGGAGAAGTCCATCTGCTTGTGCGGCCACACCCCGACGACGTAGAGCGACCCCAGCGCCAGGAAGACGATGATCGCGGCGACTTTGATTCCGGCGAACCAGTATTCGAACTCACCGAAGGAGGACACCGAGAACAGGTTGGTGGCCGTCATGGCGATCAGGAGCACCAGAGCGATCAGCCACAGCGGAATGCCGTGTACCCAGTAGCGGATGATCTTGGCGCCGGCGATCGCTTCGAAGCCCACGACGATCACCCAGAAGTACCAGTAGAGCCATCCGACGGAAAAGCCCGCCCAGTCCCCGAGTGCACTGCGCGCGTAGTCGGCGAACGAGCCCGTCGAGGGGTTGGCCACAGCCATCTCGGCCAGCATTCGCATGACCAACACGATCAGCAGGCCGGAGAGCGCATAGGTGATGAACGCTCCGGGGCCCGTTTCCTGGATCACGACGCCGGAGCCGACGAACAGGCCGGCGCCGATGACACCGCCGATCGCGATCATCGTCAGCTGCCGCTGGCTCAGCGCTTTCTTCAGTTCGACCCCGTGGGTCATCCGGACCTCCCGATGCTTGCCGCCGTGTCAGCCCTTGGACCGCATCTAACGCTGTCAGGTGGGCCCGCGCAGGGGGAAAGGGTCCCTCGTTGGGCTGGGCTGGGACAATCGTGAGGGTGAAGCCTGCCGTACGGAAAACCGCAGCGCGAGAACCCACGCCGGAAAAGTCGGCGGAGTCGGGCGCTGTCGCCAACACCACCCACGTCTGGGGATGGGACGCATCGAATCATGACTGGGGCCGTGGTCCGATGGACCTCGTCGGTGCCCGGGCAGCCGGCATCTCCTTCTTCACCCACAAGGCGACCGAGGGCGGCGATTGGAAGGACCCCTACTTCAAGCAGGCACTGGACCGGGCCCGCAACGCGGGCATTCCCGTCTTGGGTTCCTATCACTACCTGTGGCCTGATCCGCCGAATGACATTGAGGCGCAGATCGATTTCTGGCTGGATCACGTCGAAGCCCAGACGCCGTGGTGGAAGGACGTGCCCTGGATCTGGCAGGTCGACGCCGAAGAGCAGGGTCTGCCGAGGCCACCCACGCCCGGCGAAATCGGGCGAGCGGTTTCCGCGATCAGGCACCGCATGGCGGCGGAGGGCACAACCGCCTACGTCGTCGTGTACGCACCGCGGTGGTTGTACGGAGACGATCTTGGCGCCGGCTACGACCTGTGGAACAGCGACTACAGCGGTTCGGGCGCGGCACGGCCCTTCCGGCAGCAATACCGGGGGGTGTCTGACGATGCGCACGGATGGGGCCTGATGTCGGGCCGCAAGCCGCGGATCCTGCAGTTCGCCTCCGATGGCGTGGTGGGTAGGCAGCACACGTGCGACGTCGACAAGTTCGACGGCGATCTCCACACGCTGATCCGGCTCTGCGGCCGTGATCCGGCGCGAATCGGCGCACCCGTCACCCGCGCCGCCGTCGCGGATTAGGGGCAACTCTCGTCGTTCTTCACCACGCCGAACTGGACGTTGGTCCGCTGGGTGAAGGTCTCACCGGCAGCCGGCGTCGACGAGCAGACCTTCCAATTCCGGTCGTTGATCTGGTGGCGGCTCCCGGCGAGGTCCTTCGATGTGGAGACGTAGGCCGGATTGCCCGTCAGGGCCTGAAGGTCGTCCTGAGCGGTCTGCAGATCCTTGCCGATCTCATTCGGCATGGTCCACTCCCGGGTCCCGGAGTTCCCCGATCCTGCCGACACCGTCTCGGTCACCGTCACCGTCGATGGCGCAGCAGTCGGCCCGATCCCACCGCATCCCGTCAGCGCGACGGCCAGCACGGCAGCGGCGACCGCGGCCAACGGCAACCTGACGGCTCCCCACCGTCCGCCACTGCGGACCCCGAGGCCGACCTCGGCCACGATCGCGTCCTCGTCGTTCACAGCCGCCCCTCCCGCACGTTCCAACCAAGATAGGACGTTCTCACAACCGGTGTGATGAGATAAAACGGCACCATGCCGGGTTCGAGGGAAAGCCGTGACCAGATGACAGCTACGGGATCAGTCGGCGTCGGCCGACGCGAACGTGCGGAGCGGGCGGTGGCGCAGGTCATCGGCGCCAGCGGCGTCCCGGTCGCGGACCTGGTAGCCGCTGCCGCGGTGCTGTCCCGCCTGGCGAGTGAGTCCAACCTGCCCACCGTGGACGGTGCATCGCCCGCCTCCGACGGTGACGGCGGCTATGCCGCGGCGGGCAGCAGCGAGGAGCGGACGTCGTGGGCGGTCGCTGCGCAGTTCTGCGATGACGCCGGACATCTGGGGAGCCGGCTCGCACGGTATCTGGAGCGTATCGGGCATCCCGTGCCGGACGCTGAGCCCCGCTGATCCGGGGTGCGCCGTGGGCGGCGCGGCAGGGCGAAGTGAACTCTCCGGACTGGAAAAGTGCGGCCTGGAAGTAGAGTCCTGTGGTGTCCCCAGCCACGCGGAAAGGACATCCACCGATGAGGGCATTGACGCCGAGGAAAAGACGACGCGGCCCAGCTGCTCTGATGGCTGTCTGCCTCGCGTCGTCGGTTCTGGGCCTGCCCGCGGTCGCGTCTGCGGACGTTCAGGACGACCAGTTCCTGGCCGCGGTGGCGGCCCAGGGGATCACCGGTGATCCCGAACAGTTGATCTCCGCCGCCCGCAACATGTGCAACGTGGTGGGCGGCATGGGTGCTGTCGCACCGTTCTACCGGCTCATGGCCTCCCAGAGTCTTTCGCCCGTGCAAGCCTCGGCGGTGTTCGCCGCGGGGGCCAATGCCTACTGCCCGGACAAGGCGGGCCTCATCGCGCAGCCCTCGCGGATGCCCTTCTGACGGATCGCCTCTTCAACAACCAAAATTCGTGTCGAATGCCGTTGTAACACTTGCAGTCTGACCTCTCCACTGCCCTCTGACGGATCTGGGTGGATAATCCGCCATACGGACGGTCTGAGGATTCGTGCGGCACCGCGGAGGAGACCCTTGATGTTCAGTCACTCGACGTTCCACGTAGGCCGCGTCGGAGCCATGGCCTTTTCACTCGGGGTGGGGTGGGCCATCGCGGCGGCGCCCAGTGCGTTCGCCGACGACGACGTCGCGAAGTCACCGGAAGTGAGCGCCGGCTCGGTCACGTCGACCTCGCACGCCCGCCGACCCGCCAGCGGCCCCCGTACCGCCAGCGCTTCGACCGCTACTGCGGGACCTGGTGCAGCCAAACAGGGTCCGCTGCGTCAGCTGTCTCCGGCCGCCGCCGCAGGCCCCCGCCCTGCTGCAGCGGCCACCTCCACCCGCAACAGGCCGATCGCGAACTTTGTGAGGACCTTCGTCGGCAACGGCACCGCCGCGCACCCCGACGCGGGAATCCTTGCGGGCAATGGCTATTCCTGGACCGCGCAGAGCTGCCCTACGGGCACCGCCTGCGACGGTGGATCGGCCGGATTGCTGGGCAATGGCGGGAACGGGTACAACGGCGGCAACGGCGGAGCGGCCGGCTGGCTCGGTAACGGTGGTAACGGCGGGGCCGGGAAGAGCGGCGCAGCGGGCGGCACCGGCGGCCGCGGTGGCCTGTTCGCGGGCGACGGCGGCAACGGCGGCAATGGTGGCGACGGCTCGTCGCTCGGCCAGGCGGGAGGCTCCGGGGGAAGCGGTGGCTCGGCGGGACGGCTGTCACTGGTCGGCGGCGGGGGCAACGGCGGATCCGGCGGTGCGGGAAGTGCTGGGGCGCAGGGGATCGTCTACGCGGCCGCTGGTGGCGGCGGAGGTGCTGGAGGCAGTGGCGGCCGCGGCGGAAATGGAAGCTGGTTCCTCGGTTCCGGGGGAGTCGGTGGCTACGGGGGCGCCGGGGGCGTCGGTGGCGCGGGAGGCATCCGGGCTGACGGCGGGACGGGTGGAAGCGGCGGAGGCGGCGGCGTCGGCGGGTCGGGCAGAATGCTGTTCCTGTTCGGCAATCAGGCCTCCGGCGGCAACGGCGGTGCCGGGGGAACAGGCGGTAGCGGCGGCGGTGTCGATCCGGGTGCGGGCGCTGTCGGCGGTGCGGGCGGCGTCGGGACAACCGCGGGAGTCGGCGGCACGGGCGGTGCCGGCGGAGTCGGCGGCACGGCCGGCGGCACGGTCGTCGTCACGCCGTTGGCCGACGCCCTGGTGCACTTCGTCAACGCCAGTCGCGCCGACTTATCCGGAACTGCGGCAAGTCTGTTGACCCCGATCAACTACAACACCGATATCTTCGCCGCCACCCCGGCGCTGATCACTGCGAATTACGGATTCGAGGGATACCTGGGCGTTCCCGGCCTCACCGGCACGAGTTCCACCGACAGGCAGATCGCCGCCACCTACAACGTCGCGTGGGAGAACGTCGACCCCGCCTTGGGCGCCGCACAGCGGGCGTACACCTCGGCCGTCTCGACTGACAGCGTCGACGCGGTATACGGCACCGATCTCCTGCTCGCCGACACCATTCCCATGGTCTTCAGCAACCCAGTCCTGCCCACCACGCTGAACGCGACGGACTTCGTCGTCAGCCTCAGCGACGGATCCCAGGTGGTGCCGTTGACGGCGGCCTTCCTGCCCAACCTCGAATTCAACGAGCGGCAAACCGTGGTCATTGCAGGGGAGTTCGGCAACCGCCTGCAGCCCGGCGATCCGGGAGCCCTCTATCCGGTTTCGGTGACGGTGGTCGCTGACAGCACTCCGCTGGAACTGCTCGCGGCGACGGGCCTGGTCTCCGCCGTCGGACTCAGCGCGGCCAGTTCCAACCCGTATGTCACCGGCAACGGTCCGCGACTGGTGGCCGCCAAGCTCAACTATTTCAGCGGCCTGGGCGAGGGCGGCCCCATCGGCGTCAGTATTGCGTCGCAAAACAACAGCGGCGCAGACCTTTACGGCAGCCAGGCTCAGTACCGCCTGCGGCTCTACACCAGTGCCGGTTTCTCCCCTGACGGGATCGCCAGCCTGATGCCCAGCGAGTTCTCCCGCTACTTCGTCCTCCAGGCCACCGCCGGCGACGGGTCGACCATCGACATCACCGAGGCCGGCGTTCCCGTCACGATCGGAAGCTTCGGCACCATCACCGTCGTCGGCCTGGCCGACCTGGCCCAGGCCGGCGTCACCGAGAACGCCGCCTACGTCGAGGACCACGACAACTACTACGACGTCATCCTGTCCGGCGATCCTGCGGCAGTCGCGCGCCTGAGCAGCGTGCGCACGCCGTCCTCGGGCAGTTATTCACCGGTGTACAACCCGGGCGGGCCGGGCAACGATCCGACGGCGCCGGGCGCCGCGCCCGGACCGTTCACGGTGTCCAGTGGCGACCACACCATCGCCGTCACCAACGACCTCAGCGGCAACCAGGTGGCCACCTACGTCGAAGTGGACGGATCGGTGCAGAAGAACCCGGTGACCGGTCAGCCCATCGGCACCCTGGTCGGACTGGCCATCGAGGACATCGTGACCGGGCAGAAGATCAACGCCTACCGCGATCCGCAGGGGCGGCTGTTCTACGCCAGTTTCACGCCGGAAACCGTCTGAGTGGCTCAGGCGCCGACGATTGCCTGCGGGAAGGTGAAGAACCCGTGCGGATCCCACTTCGCCTTCACCGACTGAAGCCGCCGGTAGTTCGCCCCGTAGTACTTCTGTTGCCAGTCAACAAGATCGGGATCGGTGTAGTTGACGTAGGCGCCTGAGTTCCACGGCTCCATCGCCGCGTGGAAGCCGCGGAGCCACTCGATGTTCGCCTCGCGCACCGCCGCCGGTGCGGCGGGATCCCAACGGGACTGGTACTGCCCGCAGAAGGTCGCGTTGCGGTGGACGTAGGCGGTCGCGCCGGGGGATACCGCGGACACCGCCCCGCCGACGGCATCGAACCAGATCTTTCCCAGGTTGCTGCCTGCCGGTTCGCGAGTCATGACGGGATCGGCCTGCCGGCGTTCCACCCATTCGGTGATCGTGTCGACCGCTGCGGCCGGCCAGGTTCCCGTCACGAACGTCGACTTGATCGAGGTGCCATAGCGGTTGATCTTTCCGCCCTGGTTGAGTAGCCGGCACTGCTCGTCGGTCAGGCCGGCGCAGAACACGTCCTTGATCGCGGTGGCGTAGTCCGTCGTATCAATTTGGCGCGCAGTGGGTTTGACGCCGACGCCGGCCTCCAGCGCATCGAGGTGCGGTTGGGCCTGCGCCAGGGACCCCAGGTAGATGCCCTCGGCGCCCACAGTCGGTGTGCCACCGGGTGCCCCCGTCGACAGCGTGAAATCGCCCTGGAAGCCGTGCGGCGAGGCGTTCGACCACTGCTGCCAGGCCTCGAACGCGCTGTAGCGCGCACTCCACGGCCAGGCGTAGGAAAACCGGACCACGGGCGGTGGGATCGGAGCAGTATCGAATTCGAGTGCGGTGACAACCCCGAAGTTGCCGCCTCCGCCGCCCCGGTGGGCCCAGAACAGGTCAGGATTGGTGGTGGCGTCGGCGCGCACCACGGTGCCATCGGCGGTCACCAGTTCGACCGCGCGCAGCCAGTCCAATGTGAGGCCGTACATCCTTGAGAGGCGGCCGATTCCACCGCCGAGGGAGACCCCGGCGATGCCGACGGTGGGGCAGAAGCCCGACGGGATGGCCCGCGCCTGTGCAGCCAAGGGCGTCAACACGTCGAGAAGCTTTGCGCCCGAACCGATCCGCGCGGTACGCCCTTCGGATCCGATGGCGACCTCCTTCATCGGCGAGACGTCGAGCACGATGCCGGGTCCGGTGCAGTACCCGGCGAAGCTGTGACCGCCCGACCGGGGGACGAGCGCAATCCCGTTCCCGGAGGCGAATTCGATGGTCCGCGCCACGTCCTGGGCGTCGGCGGCCTGAACGATCGCCAGGGGGCGTACGAAGTCGTAGACGGAGTTGAACAGCACGCGGCTGTCGTCGTAGCCCGGGCTGTCGGGCAGCACCACCCGGCCGCGGATCCGCTCGGCGAGCCCGGAGAGGTCGGGGATGCTCACCGGATAGTCCGGGGCGGCGGGCTTGGTCGCGGTCGCGCACCCGGAGACTCCCGCAACGGCGGCGGTCCCGAGCACCAGGCTGCGGCTGATCAGTTGGCGTCGGGTCAGGCCACCCGCGCCCGTTGAGTCGGCCGGAGTGGCGGGAGCATTCATCTCATACACATACACGAGGGGACTTTCAGCCCTTACCCCGACACACCACCGCAGGGAAATGTCTGGTGATCAAGGCACAGACCGATTCCGAAGGGGGGGACAAGCCGTGATGCGCGATGTCCACTTGCTGAAGCCGTCGTCTACGGGGCGGTCGTATCCCGCAGTGGCAAAGGTGTGACCGTGCGCAGGCGCGAGGTGTTCAAGTTCCTGTCCGGGTTCCTCGCGGGTGCCGGTGTGGTCCACGCGAACATGGGGTTCGCCATCGCCACGGCCATGTTCAACGAACCCCGCTATCTCGGAAGGACGTGGGGGGCCAGTTCCCTGTGGATCGGCGCCGGGGTCTATCTCCTGGCCGGCCTGATGCTGGGCTACCTGGCCTGGCGATCCCCGAAAGTTCAGGACGAGCACGGCCGCACCTGAGGTCCGGGGCTACCCTGGCAATCCGTGCCGCCCGAAGCCCGCACCAAGAACGGCCATCCCCCAAAGATCTGTGCGATCTGCGGGCGTCCTTTCGAGTGGCGGAAGAAGTGGGAACGCGACTGGGACAGCGTCCGCTACTGCTCCCAGGGTTGCCGTAGTCGGCGCAAAGCCGACTGAGGGCCTAGGGTTAGCGCACGTCACCGAATCAACGAGATGAGATCCCCATGAAGACCCGCCCTCAGTTCTCTGCAGCATTCGGTGCGATCGCCCTCGCGGCCGCAGCCACCCTGATCTCCCCGGCGGTGAGCCAGGCCGAGGACAACTGCGACTTCAACTACTTCTGGAACAGTTTCACCAACCAGTGCCAGTTCTGCGATACGGCCTACATGTACTGGGACTACGGCACGAATCTGTGCCTGGTTACCGATCCCACCCCGTATGTCGATCCGATCCTCGGACCTGCCGGCCCGATCGGCGTGGGTCCGGATCCCATCGTGGGTCCGGTCGGACCTGTCGGGGTGGGCGGTCTCGGTCCGGTGGCCGGCCCGGTCGGTCCGGTCGGCGTGGGTGGCCTCGGTCCGGTGGCGGGACCCGTCGGACCCGTCGGGGTCGGTGGCCTCGGTCCGGTGGCCGGCCCGGTCGGCCCGGTCGGCATCGGACGGCGTTAGCGGCTTCCCTGGACTATCCGGCGCGGCCGTGGCCGCGCTCGAACCACGGGCTAGCGCCAGCGCGTGTCAGGGGACGGTCGGCGGCAATTCTCCCGGCGGGCAGCGCCACTGACCGCCCGGATTCAGATAGACGCAGGGCGTGTGGACCAAGTATGTCGCTGACACCGG
Organism: uncultured Actinomycetes bacterium; assembly: GCA_903862565.1. Taxonomy (GTDB): domain Bacteria; phylum Actinomycetota; class Actinomycetes; order Mycobacteriales; family Mycobacteriaceae; genus Mycobacterium. The sequence continues at coordinate 29,287 of CAIOYU010000394.1, forward strand.
CGGTGTTGACGGAGATGGCGCTGACACCGGCGGCGATGGCGCCGGTACCCGGTCTGGGCTCCCGTGCCCCACCACGCTTGTAGTCATTGCCAGCATTACGATCGCCGCGACGGACACCGGAAGCATGATCGGAATTTACCGAGCAATGGTCTCGGTTTATCACCGGGAATGGTCTCGGTTCGTCATCGGCGCGAACGGCATGTCCCGAGGCGATGTGGTCGTTCACCCGCTTGATGAAATCGCACCAAGTCGTCGTCGCGGAAGGGAGGTCGACGGATCGCATTGTGTCCGTTCGCGATCCGGACAGGGGAGCGCACTCCCAATGCCAAGGTGATTCAGGAGTCGGGCGTGCCCTTCTGAATCACTTCGGGG
>CAIOYU010000395.1 GCA_903862565.1 uncultured Actinomycetes bacterium
AAAACCCGAACCTCACTGCGTATGCCTACATGGTGCCCGGCATGCTGATGACCTATAACACCAAGAGCAAGCCCGGCGGGATGCAGTTCGGGTTCAACGCCTACTCCGACTACAGCTTCGGCGACTTCGCCAAAGTCAGAGGGGCGAGCATCACCCCGACCCTGACCCCGTACGTGACCGCCGGGTACGGCCTTTTCCTGCCCGACAAGCTGCCGTTTGTGGGGGGATGGTCGCTGTTCAAGCTGTCGATGGGATACGAGAATCCGGTGTCGGCGACCCTGACTGTCCAGAAGGGCCAGGGTGAAACCGTCGACACTTCCCTCAAGCTGGTCTCCAAAGGCTATGTCAACGTCCATGCCGGCTTGCTGGAGAAAGTCACCGACGCGCTGAGTTGGGACAACAAGACCTTGGTCTACGACGTCAGCACTACCCTCAAACCGTAAGGCAGAATTTGTCGTCGGATTCGTGGCAGCGGTCGGGTGATCGTGCGTTCGTGAAGTCGGTCGCTGTCACTCGATCAGCGCCGCCGCCGCCCGGAGGTGGGTGATGGCCTCGCTGACGATGGTCTCGATGAGTTCAGCGCATGACGGCAGGTCGTCGATGATGCCGGCGACCTGACCTGATGCCAGAACCCCGGCGTCGGTGCTGCCGTCGACCAGGCCGGCTTTGAGCAGCATCGGGGTGTTGGCCGCCATCACCACTTGCGACCAGGTCAGCTCCTTGCCGTGCCGCATGGCCAGGCCGTCACGCACCATCGATGGCCAACTCATCCCGGACATCTGCTTGAACTTCGCCGCATTGAGTATGGCTGCGGTGAAACCCCTTATCCGCGAGCCGCTTTCCAGCTTCTCGACGAGACCGGTGCGCAGCACGCGGTGGGGCATCCCGTCGACCCGGGTGGAGACGACGGTACCGTCGAGTGCCGATGTGAGGTATCGCTGTTTGACCGCCTCGGGGACGGTTGAGTCCGAGGTCAGCAGGAATCGGGTTCCCATCGCCACTCCGGCCGCGCCGTAGGACAGGGCTGCCGCCAGACCCCGGCCGTCGAAGAATCCGCCGGCGGCGATGACGGGTATGCCTTGCTCGGCAACGGCATCGAGTACTGACGGCAACAGGAGCGTGGTGGCGACCGGGCCGGTGTGCCCGCCGCCCTCGCCGCCCTGGACGATCACGGCGTCCGCCCCCCAGCCGGCGACCTTGCGGGCGTGCTTGGCCGCTCCGACGGATGGGATGACCACGGCTCCAGCTTCTTTGAGTCGGGCGATCAGCTCGGGCTTCGGGGCCAGCGCGAAGGACGCCACCTTGACGCCTTCGCGGATCATCAGGTCTACCCGGTCCCCAGCATCGGTGGCATCGGCGCGCAGGTTCACCCCGAACGGACGGTCGGTCGCCGCCTTCACTTTGTTGATCGCGGTGGCCAATTCGTCGATCGTCATCGTCGCCGACGCCAGGATGCCCAACCCACCCGCATTGGCGGTGGCCGACACCAGGCGGGCTCCGGCCACCCAGCCCATGCCGGTCTGCACGACGGGGTGTTCGATGCCGACCAGTCGGGTCAGCGCGGTTTGGAGTTTCACACCTTGACCTCCTTGTCGCGCAAAACCTTCGGGTCAAGCGAGCGGATCAGGTCCTGTTCGGCACCGGTCGGAAGACGGGTGGGTTCGGCCTGGTCCAGTCCGTGCACCTCGAAGGCGGTGTTCACCCGAACCTCCTCGGGATCGATACCCGGGTGCAACGACACCGCCCGCATCGTACGGTCCGGCCCGTTGAAGTCGAACACCCCGAGGTTGCTCACCACCCGGTAGACGTCGGCGAAGCGATAGGCCGGATTGTCCGGATCGACCTTGTCCCAACCGATTCCGGACACGATATCCACGGTGTCGCAGAACACCCGGGTCGAGTGGTTGCCCACCCAGTAACTGGTCCGGTGGTTGATGGTGTTCCCCGGCGCCCCGCGGACCCCGAACATCTGTCGGGTCGGCTGCTGCAGTGGCCCGAATGCCGAGAGGTTCTGATTGCCGTACCGGTCGATCTGGTTGGCGCCCATGACGACGTGACGCCGTCCCCAGGCCAGGGTCTCGAACACCCTGCCGAACGGCATCCACCCCTCGACCGCACCCGATGAACCGATGGGCGGGGTGTCTGCGAGCAACTGGGCCTCGCCGTCAGTCAGCAGGATGTCGGGTGCGAAGGTGCGGCGGGCCAGGCGGGCGCCGATCGAGACGATGGTCGTCATCGGGCTGACCATGATTTCGCCCGCGTCGCGGAACAATTCGGCGCAGGCGACGACGCAGACCTCGGCGCGGCTGACCTGGATCACGAGTCCTCCTGGAAGCGGCGCACCGCGGCCTGGTAGTCGGCCTCGCCACCGGACAGATAGGTGCCGACGAACTCCGCCCAGCTGTCGTCCTCAGCGGCTGCCTGGGCGTAGTGGCGCTGGAACTTCTCATCGCGTCCGTAGTCCGGCGCGTTGGTGGTGAAGTGTGCGCCGTTCGGTGCCTCGACGACGGCGTCGACCATCATCCGATTGGCCAGCAATGCCTGCGGGGGAACGGCTTTGAC
>CAIOYU010000396.1 GCA_903862565.1 uncultured Actinomycetes bacterium
GTCTGGCACCGTCTGGCCCCCTGGCCGGACAGCGTGGTGGGGCTGCGACGTCTCAAAGCCCGATTTCCCATTTGCACGCTGTCCAACGGCAACATCTCGCTGCTGCTGGATATGGCGCGGCATGCCGGCCTGCCCTGGGACGCGATCTTCTCCGCTGAGCTCTTCGGCCACTACAAGCCGGACCCCGAGGTCTACCTGGGCGCGGCACGACTACTCGACTTGCCGCCGCAGCAGGTGCTGATGGTGGCCGCGCACCCGAGCGACCTGCGCCCGGCGGCGGCCTGCGGACTGAAGACGGCCTACGTGCCGCGCCCGATGGAGCGCGGACCCGGCGGCTGGATGGAACCCTGGACACCGGGCGAATTCGATCTGGTGGCCGAGGATTTCGGGGCTTTGGCCGGCGCCCTGGGTGCTTGAACGATCAGCGGGTGCCCGAACGATCAGCGTTGACGAATGTCGCCGGAGGTGCGAGCCTCGGGCCGTGACGACATCCGGCCCCGGCGAAACCGTGGGGGTGGATTCTTTGGCCGGCGGCTTCAGCAACCGCCGCAAGGCCAGCATCCTCGCTACCTGCTGCCTGAGCGTTCTGATCGCGGGAATCGAGATCACCTCCCTCAACCTGGCGATCCCGGCGATTCGCACCGACCTCAACGCCACCGCCGCGCATGCGCAGTGGGCCGTCGCCATCTATTCACTGGGCGTGGCGTCGCTACTGATGCTGGGCGGCGCCGCGGGTGACAGGTTCGGTCGCCGTCGGGTCCTGCAGATCGGCATGACGATCTTCCTGCTCGGCTCGCTGCTGTGCAGCCTGGCACCCATCATCGACGTTCTGATCGCCGGACGGTTGGTGCAGGCGGTCGGCGCCGCGATGATGAATCCTGTTGCGCTGGCGATCATCAGCCAGGTGTTCGTCGCACCCGCCGAACGCGCCCGCGCGATCGGCATCTGGGGAGCGGTCTTCGGCGCCTCAGTTGTCCTGGGGCCCGTCGTCGGCGGAGTGCTCATCCACTTGTTCGGCTGGCGCTCAGTGTTCTGGATCAATATCCCGATCGGTGTGGTGGCCATCATCGCCTGTGCGGTGCTCGTGCCGGAAAGCCGATCGGCGGCGATACGTCGCACCGATCCGGTCGGTCAGATGCTGGTCGTGGGGAGCCTGTTCGGCCTGGTGTTCGTCCTGATCGAGAGTCCCGGCCGGGGTTGGACACATCCGTGGATCATCGTGACGGCGGTTGCTGCGGCTCTGGCATTCCTGGGCTTCCTGCGCTATGAGTCGCGGCACCCCGAGCCGTTCGTCGACCTGCGGTACTTCCGCTCCATTCCGTTCGCCGCGGCGACGGTGACCGCACTGTGCGTCTTCATCGTCTGGGGAGCGTTCCTGTTCATGATGTCGCTTTATCTGCAGAGTTGGCGGGGCTACACGGCGGTACACGCCGGCCTGCTGCTTTTGCCGGTAGGCGTCGCCGTCCTGGTGGTCTCACCGATTTCGGGCTACCTGGTTCACCGGTTCGGCAGCAGACCCCCCCTTCTCGTCACCGGGCTGATGACCATCGTGGCGTCGTTGATGCTGGGCTTTCTGGAACCGACGGCACCGCGGTGGTTACTGGTGGTGATCTTTACCGCCGTCGGCATCACCTTCGGCATGGTCTCTGTGCCGGTCAACGTCACCGCGGTGAGCGGCATGCCGCTGGACCGGGCCGGTACAGCGGCGGGGATCACCAACACCGGCAAGCAGGTTGGCATCAGTCTGGGAGTTGCGTTCAGCGGGGTGCTGGCCGCCGGTGCGCTGTCGCCCCCTGCCGGGGATTTCGAAGCGTCGGCCGAACCGCTGTGGATGTTCACCCTGGCGTTGGGCGTGATAATCGCTGTCCTGGCCGTCGTCTCGACCTCGCCGCGCGCTCAACGGTCCGCCGATCGGTTGGCGCCACTGATCGCACCGACCCCGGCTCCCAGCGAACTCTGATACGTGCCCTTTTTTCACAGGGTGCCGGCTATGGCGTCCCCGCAAGCATCGTGAGTACGGCCATCGCGGCATTGTGCCCGCCGATGCCCGACACCGCGAGTCCAGCCGCTCCAGCAGTCGCACCCGCAGCCCGGCCCTGGCCAGATAGGCGGCGGCGACCAGACTGTTGTGCCCGCCGCCGACCACGACGACATCGAGTGTCGGATCCGGCTCCACGCCATCAGTCTCGACTACGGTGGGCCCGGTGACGAGCAAACCTGACATCGAGTTTCCCGTTGGTCCGGCCCCGACCGAACTGGTGATCAC
>CAIOYU010000397.1 GCA_903862565.1 uncultured Actinomycetes bacterium
CGACGTCAACACCCTGCACCGGGACAAGAGCGCGACGGCGTTGAAGCTCAACGAACTCGGCCGCATCAGCCTTCGGACCCAGGTGCCGTTGCTGCTCGACGAGTACGCCCGTAACGCGGCCACCGGGTCGTTCATCCTGATTGACCCCGACACCAACGGCACGGTTGCGGCGGGCATGGTGCGCGACACCGCCCCGGCGTCCAGCCGTTCCGCCTCGCCGAACACGGTGCGCCACCAGTCGTTGGTGACCAACCGGCTGACCAAGGGCCGCACCGTCTGGTTCACCGGTTTGTCCGGCTCGGGGAAGTCCACGGTCGCGGTGCTCGTGGAGCGCATGCTGCTCGAAACCGGTTGTCCTGCTTACATTCTCGACGGCGACAACCTGCGCCACGGGCTCAATGCGGACCTCGGCTTCGCGATGGCCGACCGGGCCGAGAACCTGCGCCGCCTGGCGCACGTCGCGACGCTGATGGCCGACGCCGGGCTGACCGTGCTGGTTCCGGCGATCAGTCCACTGACCGAGCACCGCGATCTCGCCCGCAAGGTGCACGCCGATGCGGGAATCGACTTCGTCGAGGTGTTCGTCGACACGCCCCTGGTGGACTGCGAACGCCGCGACCCCAAGGGTCTGTACGCCAAGGCGCGCCGTGGCGAGATCACCCACTTCACCGGTATCGACAGCCCCTACCAGCGCCCCCGCAACCCGGACCTCCGGCTCACGCCGGACCATACGGTGGAGGAACTGGCCCAGCAGGTGATCGACCTGCTGGAGTCGCAGAGACCAGGCCCGACAGGAGCCACCCCATGAGCCACACCTCGGATCCCGGAGCGGGTACCGACCATGAACTGGCGGCACGGTTGGCTGAGGAAGCCGGTCAGCTGCTGCTCACCGTGCGGGCGGAACTGGCCAACGCCACCGCCGCGGAGCGGAAGGCCGCAGGCGACAAGCGCTCGCACGACTTCCTGATGGGGGCACTGGCGGCCGCGCGTCCGGGGGACGCGGTGCTCTCCGAGGAAGGCGCCGACAATCCGGTCCGGCTCACCTCCGACCGGGTCTGGATCGTCGACCCCCTCGACGGAACGCGCGAGTTCTCCGAACTCGATCGGGATGACTGGGCGGTTCACGTTGCGCTTTGGCAGAACGGCGAGTTGGTGGCCGGCGCGGTGGCATTACCGGGCCAGGGCATGACGCTGGCGACTCCCGCGGTCGCGGCGCCGCCGCCATCGCCGGAGGCGCCTCGCATCGTGGTGTCGCGCACCCGCCCGCCCGCCGTTGCCCTGCAGGTTCGGGAACACCTGAACGGCGATCTGGTGGAGATGGGCTCGGCCGGAGCAAAAGTCGCGGCGGTGGTTCAGGGGCGCGCCGAGGTCTACGTGCACGCCGGCGGCCAATACGAATGGGACTCGGCGGCACCTGTTGCGGTGGCCCGCGCGGCGGGTTTGCATACCTCGCGGATCGACGGCACCCCGCTCCAGTACAACCGCCCCGATCCGCTGCTGCCCGACCTGGTGGTGTGCCGGCCGGAGTACGCGGACGCGGTGCTGGCGGCGATTAGGGCCTCGGCAGAGGACTGACCGTTTCCTGGCCGCCTCGTCGCCCAAGGGGGTCGAGCGCGGTGTCTCCCGGAAGGCCGTCAAGGCCGCCGGCGCAACCAATTGGTCCTTCGTTGGACCACGCGGTACCCCTCCCTTCGGGAGGGGCGTCGTTTGGGTTTTCGGACCCCTTCAGCAAACAGAACGCCGATGGTGAAAGTCTTCGGAAAACCATGGTTCAGCACACAGGAATTTAGTTCTGACCTTGGATTTTGCAAGGGGTGCCAACTTCCACGCAGCGTTGCTGTCGATGGAGCAAAGCGGGCGCTTGTTGCTGTTTGAACAGGAATTGTCCGTGCTCATACGTCGCAAATGGGCTTTGCCAAGGGGGTGGAAGTCGCCCCGCTGCCCGAATATTTGCCGCTTAGCTTTCTCTCAGCTACGCTTAGCTTTGTCAGTAAAGATTCCCTATCAAAGGAACTGCCATGCAAATCTCGCTTCGTTCACAACTGATCGCGGGAACCGCTGCGGTCGTTGGGGCCAGTGCCATCGCGATGACGCCGGTGACGGCCGCGCAGGTGAACCTGCCCTCCCTCAAGGTCCCCTCGGCTGCCCAGGTGGCTCTGACCGGCTTCGACAGCCCGATCACCGAGCTGATCGACACCCTGAGTTGGGTCAACTATGACCTGTTCAATGGCGACCCGGCCAACATCGACGCCAACTACAGCTGGGAACCGTTCGCGGGCATGCTTCCCGAGTTCATCTACACGGCGCTGCCGATCCTGAGCCAGATGGGCTACAACGGTGCCGACTACATCAACACCACGCTGGACGCCGTGGGCTTCTCGGCCTACACGCTCAGCGAGGCGGTATGGAACCTGCCGGGCGCGCTCATCACCGCCACCAAGCAGCTCTTCTCGGGTGACTTCTCCGGTGCCGTCGCCACCCTGACCAACGCCACCTGGGTTCCGATCAAGGACGCGATCAGCTCGGTGGTCGGCTCGGGCACCTACCTCGTCAGCGGTGTGGTCACCAACATCACCAACACCCTCGCGGCGCTGCCTGCCATCGCCAAGGGTCTGGCCAACACCACGATCGGCACCGTCAAGGCGTCGATCAACGCGATCGTCGAGATCACCAAGCAGACCTTCGCTGCCCTGGGTGGCGGCAATTTCGAACTGGCCTGGAACACCGTCGTCGACGGTCTGTTCGGCCCGGTCGGCGCCGACGGCAGCGTTCTGACGAGCCTGCCCGGTGTCCTCGAGTCCATGAGCATCGGCCCGGGTCTCATCCCGCTGGGCCCCGGCAACGGCTACGCACCGGCGCCGAGCTTCCGGATGTGGGGCGAGCAGTCGCAGCTGACGATCGCCAACGGACTCGGTGCGACGTGGCCGGCCGCGTCGGTCGCCGCTCCGAAGTCCGCAGCGGCGAAGGCCTCGCGTGTCGCGGCTCCGGTGGCTGCGGTCACCGCTGCTCCGGCCGCCGAGGTCGCTGCCGGCGACAACAACGCTGCCGCGGCCGAGACCGGCGCCGCAGCGGTGAGCCATCCGGTCGCCGGTTCGGACGCCGGTTCGGCTCCCGATGCCGGCGCCTCGGCCGCCGACAGCGCTGCCCCCAGCGCGCGTGCGGGCGCGGCTACTCCGAAGGCCGCCAAGCACGGCGTGTCCCGCAAGGCCGCGGCCAAGGCCGCCGCTGCCGACTAGGCGCAGCCCTAAGCACGAAACCGGGTGCCCCCTCCTTCGGGAGGGGGCACTTTGGCCCTTGCGATCCGGACGCTCAGCTCACTTCTCAGACGTTTCTCAGTTATGCTGGCGTCGATTCGAAAGGGGTTGAGGCGGTGCGGCGGGCAATTGGTCCCCTCATGACGACCGGGGTCGCGTTGACGGTCGCCGGCATCGTCGTGGCCAACCCGATCATCGCGCCGCATTCCGACGTCCAGATTCCCGCGATCCAGCTGTCTGCGGGCACCGACCCGTCGGGCACCGGCATGCTCGACGCGGCATTTCTGAACGCGATCGCTCCTGCGCCGCCGGAATCGACCACCCCCCTCTCGGTGCTCAAGCAATTGCTGACCTCGCTGGCAGCCGACGTCACCTCATTCGGGAGGAGCGCCCTCGTGGACGCCTTCGTCGCCGGTGTGGTCACGGTCACCCAGCCCGAACTGACCGCCGCGTCCAATCCCTATGTCGGACCCGTGGTCGACCACCGGGGTGTCGAGCAGGTGCCCGCGACGAATGTGGGCACCGGTCCAGACCGGACTGCAGAGGCCCTCGTCGCGACGGCGGCAGACCCGACGGTCATCGGTGGCTCGCTGGTGCCCACGGTGGAGCAGGCTGCTGCCGCTCTCGCTGCCGATGCTCGATTCATCAGCGGCGAATTGGCCGCGGCGGCTTTTGCCACAGGTGCATTCGTCGCCTCCGAACCCCGATTGCTGTACGACACCCTGCGGGCCCTGGTCGCCGGGGACATCGACGGCGCATTGCAGAGTGCCGTCAAGGCTGTCGAGGCACCACTGCTTCCGCCCGCGATCGTCCTCGATGCGTTGCGCAGGGTCATGGAACGCCATCTGACCCGGTTGTTCCCGCCTCGTGCGGTGCGCCCGTACATCCCACCGGCTGGCCCCGCGCCCGCCGGGACGGTGGCGGGCCCCGCCCCGACCGGGTCAGCGGCGGCCCGGCCGGAACTCGCGATACCGGTCCTCACCACGGCGAGCCGACCGGGTAGGAAACGCCCGGGTGCCGCGGACACCGCATCACCCCCGGCGATCCGGGTGGTCAGTCCCGCTGCCGCGGTCCAGCCAGCGGTTCCCGGTCTGGCCGACCCCGGCAGGACCGCATCTCCACGCACGGCTTCACGCACGGCGACCGGGTCCGCCCGCGGCGCCATTCCGGCGGGTACGAGAGCCGATCACCTGCCCGGTGCAGGCCATGGTCGTTCGGGCCATGGTCGTTCGGCGCCGGCCGGCAGTTAGCCTTTCCCCGCCTTTCCCCGCCGCGGGTCAAGTGGTGGCAGAATCCGCGGCATGCGCATGTCGGCGAAGGCGGAGTACGCCGTCCGTGCGATGACCCAGTTGGCGGCCGCTCCTCCCGGCGGGGTGGTCAAGACCGACGAATTGGCCAGGGCCCAGGCAATTCCCGCACAGTTCCTGGTCGACATCCTCTCCGATCTGCGCGCCGACCGGCTTGTGCGCAGCCATCGCGGGCGAGACGGCGGATACGAGATCGCCCGGCCACCCGACCAGATCAGCATCGCCGACGTGCTCCGGTGCATCGACGGACCGCTGGCGAGCGTCCGCGACATCCCACTGGTCGATCTGGACTATGCCGGGCCCTCCTCGGCGCTGACCGACGTATGGCGGGCGCTGCGTGCCAGCATGCGCTCGGTCTTGGAGCGGACCACCCTTGCCGACGTCGCCGCCGGCGCCCTGCCCGCGCACGTCAGCCAGTTAGCGCGCGATTACCTGGCACAGGAAGACGGCCGCGGCCGCCGCACGAGTGAGGAAACGGCCTGATGGCTGACACTGGCTTGACTGACACGAATTCCCCGGCAACGGATTTCGCCCACCCCCTGGACGAGAAACTCGGCACCGTCGGGCCCAACTGGTTCGCCTCGGTGATGGGCACCGGAATCGTCGCGAATGCCGGGGCGACCTTGCCCGTTCATGTTCCGGGACTGCACACCTTCGCCTGCATCGTGTGGGTCATCGCCGCACTGTGGCTGCTGCTCCTGGTGGTCGTCGTCGGCGGGCACTGGCTGCTCCACCCGACGGTCGCCCGAAGCCACGCCCGCAACCCGCAGATGGCCCACTTCTACGGAGCGGCGCCGATGGCACTGGTGACCGTCGCCACGGGAGCGGTTCTGGTCGGCGGCAGCGTGATCGGCGACCACGCGGCCATCACCCTCGCCTGGGTGCTGTGGGTCGCCGGAACAGCGGGCGGACTGTTCACCGCGGTGAGCATTCCGTACCTGTTGTTCACCCAGCACGACGTCGCACCGGACGCGGCGTTCGGCGGATGGTTGATGCCGATCGTGCCGCCCATGGTGTCCGCGGCGAGCGGCGCCATGCTGATTCGGCAACTTCCTGCGGGTTCGGCGCGACAGACCATGCTCTACGGCTGTTGGGCGATGTTCGGGCTGTCACTGATCGCCGCGTTCATCATCATCTCGATGATCTGGAGTCGGCTGGCGTACTACGGCGTCTCTGGGACGGCACGTGTGCCGACGTTGTGGATCGTGCTCGGCCCGCTGGGCCAATCCATCACCGCGGCAGGTCTTCTGGGCGCCAACGCCGCACTGGCGGTCAGTCCCGCGATCGCCGATTCGATGAATACCTTCTCGATTCTGTACGGAGTGCCGGTCTGGGGGTTCGCCGTGCTGTGGATCGCCCTGGCGACGTCGCTGACCGTCCGCACCATGCGGCGCGGAATGCCGTTCGCGCTCACCTGGTGGAGCCTGACCTTCCCGGTCGGAACCTTCGTCACCGGCACCACCCAGTTGGCCCTGCACACCGGATTACCGGCGTTCAAGGTCGCCGCGGCCATCGCCTACGTGTGCCTGCTCGGCACCTGGCTGCTGGTGGCGTTCCGAACGGCGCGCGGCGGCGTGCAGGGCAAGCTGCTGGTGCCGCCGAGCACAGCCCCGGTGCGGGCGCGCAAGGACTCGGTGGCCTGAACCATGCAGGTCGGCATGACCATGCCGGTGATGGAACCGGATCTCGACGCGAACATCCTGCGAAGTTGGGCGCGCGCCGTCGATGCCGGCCCGTTCTCCTCGCTGTGCTGGGGGGAGCGGATCGCCTTTGCCAACCCCGAAGTTCTGACGCTGCTCGGTGCACTGGCGGCGTGGACCGACCGGGTGCCGCTGATCACCACCGTTCTCGTGCCCCAACTGCATGACCCGGTGCTGCTCGCCAAGGCGCTGGCCACCGCCGACGTTCTCAGCGGAGGACGGTTGACCGTCGGGGTCGGAGTGGGTGGCCGTGACGAGGACTACCACGCCGTCGGCGCCGATCCCGCCGCCCGGACCATGGGTGAGATGGCCCGCCGCGTGGAGATCATGAAACAGGTCTGGGCGGGGGAGAGGGTCACCGACTCGGTGCTGCCGGTCGGACCGCTGCCGGTTCAGCAGGGCGGCCCACGTCTGTTGGTCGGCACGGTCGGGCCCAGAACCCTGTGCCACGCTGCGCGGTGGGCCGACGGGCTGGCCGGCATCACCCTGGACCTGGACGTCGACAAGCAGGACGAACTCTTCGAGGTCGGACGCCTGGCCTGGGCGCAGGCCGGGAAGCCGCCCCCGCACCTGGCGACGTCGTTTTGGTTCGCCATCGGCCCGCAGGAACAGGCCCGCGAGCAGATACACCGACACCTGCGCCACTACATGAATTGGATTCCACCGGAACTCGTCGACGCCATGGCGCCGCACACCGGGTTCTCCGGCACCGAGGATGACCTGGCCGACCTGCTGCGCCGCTTCGCCTCGATCGAAACCAGCGAAATCCACCTGATCCCGACCAGCTCCGATCTCGACCAGCTCCGCCGCGCCGCCGACGTCGTTGCCGACTTCCATCGCACCCAAAGCGATGAAGCTGCGCGAAATCCCTAGTTGTCCAGATCAATTCGTCCACTTCATCGAAACGAGACGACGTGAACCCACCCGGGAACTACCAGCTCGAGATCTACTTTCAAGGCCTCAACGGTGTGCTGCCTGCGCTGCCGATGTCGTTCGACGAACTGGAAGTCCGCGCCGAAAAGGCGCTGCCGCCGTCGATCTGGAGTTACGTGGCGGGAGGCGCCGGTGACGAGTTGACCCAACGTGCGAACGCGACCGCGTTCAACCACTGGGGTCTGATCCCGCGGATGTTGGTCGGCGCCAGCGAACGTGATCTGTCGGTGGAACTGTGGGGGCGGCGCTGGCCGGTACCGATCTTCATGGCGCCGATCGGGGTGATAGGGCTGTGCACGACCGATCGGCACGGCGACCTGGCCGCCGCCCGGGCCGCCGCCCGCACCGGTGTTCCGTTGTGCCTGTCCACGCTCACGATGGACCCCATGGAGGAGGTTGCCTCCGAATTAGGCGACACCCCAGGTCTTTTCCAGCTCTACACCCCCACCGACCGGGATCTGGCGGAGAGTCTGGTCCATCGTGCGGAAGCGGCCGGCTACACCGGAATCGTCGTCACGCTGGACACCTGGATCCCCGGCTGGCGGCCGCGCGACCTGTCGACCGGCAACTTTCCCCAGTTGCGCGGGCTGTGCCTGTCCAACTACACCAGCGATCCGGTCTTCCGCAGCAAGGTTGACGCCGACCTCGACGCCGACCCGCGTGCCGCGGTGCCACACTGGGTGAGTGTCTTCGGAAACCCGTTGAGCTGGAACGACTTACCGTGGTTGCGATCGCTGACCGACCTGCCGCTGATCCTCAAGGGCATCTGCCACCCCGACGACGCCCGCCGGGCGATCGACGCCGGTGTCGACGGCATCTACTGCTCCAACCACGGCGGCCGCCAGGCCAACGGCGGAATACCGGCCATCGACTGCCTCCCCGACGTGGTGGCCGCCGCCGGTGACGTTCCCGTGCTGTTCGACTCCGGGGTCCGGTCCGGCGCCGATGTCGTGAAGGCATTGGCGTTGGGCGCCAGCGCCGTTGGCATCGGGCGGCCCTACGCCTACGGTGCGGCGCTGGCCGGGGCCGACGGGATCGTGCACGTCCTGCGGTCGATCCTGGCGGAGGCAGACCTGATCATGGCCGTCGACGGATACCCGACCCTGGCCGACCTGACGCCGGAGGCATTGCGCCGGGTGTGAGTCAGATCGCGACGAAGCCCAGTGACTCAGCCGCTTTGACCTGAGCGACGTCGCGGGAGGCGAATGCCCGGGCTTCTCCGGGGTGCAGCAGTGGCGGAATGACGAGTGCCGCGACCGCCACATGCCAGGCGTCCATTGCGCGCAGCGCGTGCCGACGCACCAGGTCAAGCGCGTGGCGCTCGACGTGTTCCTGCGCGGCGGTCAGCACCGTGACCGGCCCGGCGAGGTCGCTGTCCAGCAGGTCCAGTAGGCCCTTCTCGTCAGCCCGGCCCCGTCGTGCCGCGCGGATCAGCGCACCCGATACCTCGATTCGGGTCCAGGTCCCGGTGACCAGCGCGATCTCCGGATCGGCCAGCAGTGCGACCGCCTGTTCGTGTCCGGCTTCGTCGGAGAGGTATGCGCGAGCCAGCACCGAGGAGTCGACATAGGCGATCATGTGCGATCCCGTTCAGCGTCCAACAGTTCGTCGATTTGGCCCCCCAGGCCGCGGGTGCTCGCAACGGTGC
>CAIOYU010000398.1 GCA_903862565.1 uncultured Actinomycetes bacterium
ACCATCCGCGAGCACGGCCAGACCGAGGACATCAAGAAGTTCTTCCTGCGCCCGCTGGCCACGACGGAGGACATCTGGTGCCAGCTGTTCTCCGAACCCGGTGCGGGCTCCGACCTGGCGGGCCTGGCCACCTCGGCGGTGCAGGACGGCTCCGGCAGCGGCGACTGGGTGGTCAACGGCCAGAAGGTGTGGACGAGCCTGGCCCACCGGGCGCGCTGGGGGCTGCTGCTGGCACGTACCGACCCCAACGCCCCGAAGCACAAAGGCCTGACCTACTTCGTGCTCGACATGCACGCGCCCGGCGTCGAGACCCGCCCACTGCGCCAGATCACCGGGCAGGCCGAGTTCAACGAGGTCTACATCACCGAGGCGCGCATCCCCGACACCCACCGTCTGGGTGCCGTCGGGGACGGCTGGCGCGTGGCGATGACGACGCTGATGAACGAGCGCAGCGCCCTGGGTGCCAGCGGACGCGGGCGCGGTGACGGCACGATCGCCGACGCGGTGAACCTGTGGGCCTCGCGGCCGGATCTGCACACGCCGGTGTTGCGTGACCGGCTGACGCATTTGTGGCTGCGCGCCGAGGCTCAGCGGCTGACCTCCGAGCGCTCGCGCGCCTCGGCGACCTCCGGCGGGCCGGGGCCGGAAGGCTCGATCGGCAAGCTCGTCGGGGCCGAGCTCAACCAGCGGATCTACGAGTTCTGCATGGATCTGCTTGGGCCGGAAGGGATTCTGTACCACACCTACGCCATGAGCGGCCGGGACCGCGGCAGGGACAAGGACGGCGACTGGCGCGGACCCATCCAGCAGCGCTACCTGCGCAGCCGGGCCAACACCATCGAGGGCGGTACCTCCGAGGTGCTACGCAACATTCTCGGCGAGCGGGTGCTGGGCCTGCCCGGCGACCTGCGTGCCGATGCCGGCATGCCGTGGAAGGAGATCCCGCGTGGCTGAGAAGCTTGCGAATCAGCCCGAATCCACCGCTGAGGATATCGGCACCGAATTCGCCTTCACCGCAGAACAATTAGCGCTGCGCACCGCGGTCCGCAAGTTCGCCGCCGAGAACTTCGACGAGCCCACCGTGCGCCGACTGATGGAGTCCGACACCCGCTTCGACCGCGCGGTCTGGCAGCGGCTCGGATCCGAACTCGGCGTGTTGGGCATGTCGGTGCCCGAGGCTGACGGAGGCGTCGGCGGTTCCCTGGTCGACCAGGCCGTCGCGGCTGAGGTCTTCGGGGCGACGCTGGCCTGCGGCCCCCTGTTCGGCACCGTGTATCTGGCGATCCCCGCTCTGGCCGCCTGCCCCGCCGGACCCGCGCGCGACGAACTACTGTCCCAGTTGATCGAGGGCGAGCGCACCGCCGCCTTCGCCGTGGCTGACCGGGCCGGAGCCTTCACTCCCGACGCCGTCACAGTGGCGGCTGATCAGGGAACGCTGACCGGCACCCTCGCGCAGGTGGTCGACGCCGACGCTGCCGACGAATTGCTGGTTGCAGCAACAGGACCCGACGGACTCGGACTCTATGCCGTCGACCTGACCGGGTCCGGCGTCCACCGCACCCCACTGGTGACCCTGGACCTGACCCGCCCACAGGCGACGGTTGTGTTGTCCAGCGCACCGGCGCGCCTGCTGGTCTCCGGAGACGACGCCGCCCGGGTGATCACCCATGCCCTGCAGGTCGGTTCGGCACTCCTGGCCGTCGAGCAGGTGGGGGCCGCCCAGCACCTGCTCGACCTTGCCGTCGAATACGCCAAGTCCCGGCTGCAGTTCGGCCGCCAGATCGGGTCCTTCCAGGCCGTCAAGCACCGGCTTACCGACATGCTCGTCGACCTCGAGCACGCGCGGTCCACGGCCTACCACGCGGTGTGGGCGCTGGCGGATGGCTCCGACGATCCGGCACTGGCGGCCAGCATCGCCCAAGCGGTCTGCTCGGCGGCGTTCAGCCGGATTGCCACCGATGCTATCCAGGTGCATGGCGGAATCGGATTCACCTGGGAGCACCAGGCGCACCTGTACTTCAAGCGCGCCGCCACCGACGCCGCACTGCTGGGCAGTGCCGAGCAGCACCGGAACAGGGTCGCCGAACTGGTTCTGGACCGAGCGGTTTCGGACCCGGAGGCTGTCAAGTTAGCGACCGGCTAGGGCTGTTCACCAGACTCCGCCGACTGTGCTCCCACGGCGACCCTGAGGGTGCCTCGGCCGTCGTGGCCGCACTGTAGATGCCGTGACCGCACACTCAACGCGGCAGCGAGTCGTAGTCAAGAAGCGCCTGGCTGAGGCCGGCGCGACGGGTGATCCCCAACTTGCGGTACGCCCGGGACAGGTGGGCGTCGATGGTCCGCGCCGAGAGACTCAATTGGGCCGCAATCTCTTTCGAGGTCGTTCCGGTGGCGGCAATATCGGCGACCCTGCGTTCCTGGGCGCTGAGCGGTTCGGCTTCGCCCTGGGATCGTTTGGCCGAAGATCCGGCCGCACGCTGTTCGCTCCGTCAACGGCAGGGCCTCGGCGCCGAAGTCGAACCGGCCGCCGAATCTCGGAAGCTCGGCCAACGCCTACTCACCGGCCCGGCGCTGCTGATTCTCGACGAGCAGACCTCCGGATCCGAACTCAGGTCAGCACGGAGCAGTCGATCGTAACGAGGCTTACCGTCGGTTAAGTCGACGCTACGTCAGCGCCTCAGGCGAAGCCCGCCTGGTTTGTTGTACTGGGCCTCGATTGCGGTATCCATAAACCGTGAGTTGGCTTCGGGCCGCTGGCCACCGCGGGGCCCACGCAGCACATCATCGCCCGCCGATTTGTTGGGACTCAGGCCTGGTCGGTCCCGGACGGGACCCATATACCAGTTGTCTGGGGTGCCTGTCATGGCGGCCGCAACAGTGTGTGGGGCGCCCGCAAGGGAAACCCCCAGCAGGAACACCGACGCGGTAGCCCGCACGAGCAACTTCAGAGATGGGGTCATTGGCAGCCCTTCATAGTCCCCCGAGGCTTTGAAGTTAAGTCACTTCGGCGGTGGACGCAATGGTGTCAGCCCGATCACACCCTCCAATCCGGATGGCGGGTGCCTCCGAATTGCACACCATTGAGAGGGATTGAAAGGAGCAACCCGTGGTGTCAAAACCCTTCGTGACAACAGGTGCGACCAGCAGCCCGCGGTGGCCGACCAGCGTCATCGCCGGAGTGCAAGGGGCGTTGCCCCCGAACCGATACAGCCAGTCCGAGATCACCGAGGCGCTGGTCGAGCTGCCTCAGTTCGCCCCGCACGCAGATTTGCTGCGGCGATTTCACCAGACCGCGAAGGTCAACCACCGCCATCTCGTTCTGCCGCTGGAGGAATACCCGGGGCTCAACGATTTCGGCAAGTCGAACACGGTGTTCATCGAGAACGCCGTCGACCTCGGATGTGCGGCTGTCTCGACCGCCCTAGAGGACGCCGGCTTCGGCCCTGAGGACGTCGACATGATCGTGTCGACGACGGTCACCGGTATCGCGGTGCCATCGCTGGAGGCCCGGATCGCCGGGCGGCTGGGGATGCGCCCCGACGTGCGACGTGCCCCGCTGTTCGGTCTGGGGTGCGTCGCCGGCGCGGCCGGTATGGCCCGCGTCCATGACTATCTGCGCGGCAATCCCGATGGGGTGGCGGTCCTGGTGTCGGCCGAACTGTGCTCGTTGACCTTCGCAGCTCTCGGCGCGGACGTCGCGGGCCTGGTGGGAACCGCTCTGTTCGCCGACGGCGCGGCGGCGGTGGTGGCCGTTGGTGAGCGTCGGGCGGAGAAACTGGGCATCACCGGGCCACGGATCATCGACTCCGCCAGCCGGCTGTATCCGAACTCGTTGCGCACCATGGGATGGGATGTCGGTGCCGCAGGGTTCCAGCTCGTGCTGTCACCCGATGTGCCCGACATGGTGCGCCGTCACCTGCGTGACGATATGACCGGTTTCCTCGGGGGCCACGACCTCGAGATCGACGACATCGGCGTGTGGGTCAGCCACCCCGGCGGCCCGAAGGTGATCGAAGCGATCACCGACAGCCTCACGCTGCCCGCCGACGCGTTGGAGCTCACCTGGCGCTCGCTGGCCGAAATCGGCAACGTCTCGTCGTCGTCGGTGCTGCATATCCTTCGCGACACGATGGACAAACGCCCCGCGGACGGATCGCCCGCGGTGATGATGGCCATGGGTCCGGGCTTCTGCTCGGAACTGCTGCTCATGCAGTGGCAGTGAGTGCCGGCCCGATGACCTGGTATCTGATTCTTCTTCTCGCCGTCGGCCTCGAGCGCCTCGCCGAATTGGTTCTGGCACAACGTAACCTGGCCTGGAGCAGGGCGCGCGGCGGTGTCGAGATCGGCGCCGGCCACTACCCGGTGATGGTCGCTCTGCATCTGGCCCTGCTGGTCGGCTGCGTGGTGGAAGTCGCCGTGATGCAGCGCCCGTTCATCCCGGCGCTGGGCTGGCCGATGCTGGCCCTAGTCGTCGCAGCCCAAGGGTTGCGCTGGTGGTGCATCACCACCCTGGGCCGACAGTGGAACACGCGCGTCGTCGTGATCCCCGGCGCGCCGCGCATCGACGGCGGTCCCTACCGTTGGATCTCGCACCCCAACTATGTCGCGGTCGCTGTCGAAGGGTTCGCGCTGCCACTGGTCCACTCCGCGTGGGTCACCGCACTGGCTTTCACCACCCTCAACGCGGTCCTGCTGAGCACCCGCGTTTCCGTCGAGAACACAGCGTTAGCGAGGCTTTCGTGAACGATCTTCTGGTCGCCGGCGCCGGACCGGCGGGACTGGCCACGGCCATCCACGCCGCCCGCGCAGGACTTGCGGTCACCGTGGTGGAACGGCGCCCCGGACCCATCGACAAGGCCTGCGGGGAAGGGCTGATGC
>CAIOYU010000399.1 GCA_903862565.1 uncultured Actinomycetes bacterium
CTGATCGCTGAGGATGTCGGCATCAGCGGGGGAGCGGCTTCGGCGGAGGAAGCGGCCGTCCACATCATCGAGATTGACGAACTCTAGGGTTCCCCAGACCAGATCTCCAGGGTCCCCAGGCCGCTCACCCGCCAACTCGGGACGTGGTCACCGCGACGCGCGCAGCCCTTATCGGTCCGCCCTGAACACGGCGGGTAACGTCGCGGCTTATGGCAGCCGAGTTCCAGGGGAAGATCGCTCTCGACATCCGCGACTCCGAACCCGACTGGGGTCCGTTCGCCGCGCCGACGGCACCGGATGGCGCACCCAACGTGCTCTATGTGGTGTGGGACGACGTCGGCATCGCCACCTGGGACTGCTTCGGTGGACTCGTCGAGATGCCGGCCATGAGCCGGATCGCCGAGCGCGGGGTGAGGCTGACCCAGTTCCACACCACTGCGCTGTGTTCCCCGACCAGGGCGGCGCTGCTCACCGGCCGCAACGCCACATCGGTCGGGATGGCGGTGGTGGAGGAGTTCACCGAGGGCTTCCCCGGCATCAACGGCCGTATCCCCGAGGACACCGCGCTGATCTCCGAGGTGCTCGCCGAACGCGGGTACAACACCTACTGCCTCGGCAAGTGGCATATGACGCCACTGGAGGAGTCCAGCCTGGCCGCCACCAAGCGGCACTGGCCACTATCGCGGGGTTTCGAGCGGTTCTACGGGTTCCTGGGTGGGGAGACCGACCAGTGGTACCCGGAACTGGTGTACGACAATCACCCGGTCGAGCCGCCCGCCACCCCGGAGGAGGGCTACCACCTGTCGAAAGACCTCGCCGACAAGACCATTGAGTTCATCCGCGACTCCAAGGTGGTGGCCCCGGGCAAACCCTGGTTCTCCTACGTCTGCCCCGGCGCCGGCCACGCGCCGCACCATGTGTTCAAGGAATGGGCCGACAAGTACGCGGGCCGGTTCGACATGGGTTACGAGCGGTATCGCGACATCGTGCTCGCCAACCAGAAGGACCTCGGCGTGGTGCCGGCCGACACCGAACTGTCGGCGATGAATCCCTACGCCGACTCCCGTGGTCCCAACGGTCAACCGTGGCCGCAGCAGGACACCGTGCGTCCGTGGGATTCGCTGAACGACGAGGAGAAGCGGCTGTTCTCCCGGATGGCCGAGGTGTTCGCCGGCTTCCTGTCCTACACCGACGACCAGATCGGCCGGGTCCTGGACTACCTCGAGGAATCGGGACAGCTCGACAACACCCTCATCGTGGTGATCTCCGACAACGGCGCCAGTGGCGAGGGCGGCCCCAACGGTTCGGTCAATGAGGTCAAGTTCTTCAACGGTCTCATCGACACCGTCGAGGAGACCATGAAGTTCTACGACGAACTCGGTGGTCCGCAGACGTACAACCACTATCCGATCGGCTGGGCGATGGCGTTCAATACGCCCTACAAGCTCTACAAGCGCTACGCCTCACACGAAGGCGGGATCGCCGATACCGCGATCATCTCCTGGCCCAAGGGAATTCGCGCTCACGGCGAGTTCCGTGACAATTACGTCAACGTCTGCGACATCACGCCGACGGTGTATGACCTGCTCGGGATCGATGAGCCCAAGACCGTGAAGGGCATTCCGCAGAAGCCGCTCGAAGGCGTGAGTTTCAAAGCCGCACTTGATGATCCAGAGGCCGATTCCGGCAAGGAAACCCAGTTCTACACCATGCTCGGAACGCGGGGGATCTGGCACAAGGGTTGGTTCGCCAACACCGTCCACGCCGCCGCCCCCTCGGGCTGGTCGAACTTCGACAAGGACCCCTGGGAGCTGTACAACATCGCGCAAGACCGCAGCCAGTGCCACAACCTGGCTGCAGAGCACCCGGAAAAACTCGCGGAAATGCAGAAGTTGTGGTTGGCCGAGGCCGAGAAGTACAACGGTCTGCCACTCGCCGACTTCAACATGTTGGAGATCCTCGGGCGGCCGCGGCCTTCGCTGGCCGGTGACCGGTCCAGTTACATCTACTACCCGCACACCGCTGCGGTGCCACTCGGTGCGTGCGTGAACATCGCGGGCCGCTCCTTCTCGGTGCTGGCCGAGGTCACGGTCGAGCGCCCCGACGTCCACGGCGTGCTTCTCAAACAAGGCGCCGGGCACGGCGGTTACACACTGTTCGTCGACGACGGCCGACTGCACTTCGTCTACAACTTCTTCGGCGAGGTCGAGCAGAAGGTGTCGTCGCCGGACCCGGTGCCGCTGGGACGGCACATCCTCGGCGTCGGCTACGCGCGCACCGGAACGGTGGAGGGCAGTTTCGTTCCTCTCGGTGATGCGACGCTGTACGTCGACGGCACCGCGGTGGCGACCCTGCCCGGTGTGAAGGCCCATCCCTTCATCTTCGGCCTGGCCGGCGGCGGGGTCAGTGTCGGCCGCAACCTGGGTCAACCGGTCTCGAGGTCCTATCAGGCGCCATTCGAGTTCACCGGTGGGAACATCGCCCGGGTGGTGATCGATGTGTCCGGTACGCCCTATATCGACGCGGAGCGACAACTGGCGCTCGCGTTCGCCAAGGACTGAAAACGATGGCCGACGGGACGACCCGATGCTGACCGAACTCGTGGAGTTGCCCGGCGGATCGTTTCGAATGGGTTCGACGAGCTTCTACCCCGAGGAAGCGCCCATCCACACCGCGACCGTCGACACCTTCGCCATCGAACGTCACCCGGTGACCAACGCCCAGTTCGCCGAGTTCGTCGCCGAGACCGGGTACATCACCGTCGCCGAACGGCCGCTGGATCCCGCCCTGTATCCCGGCGTCGCCGAGGAAGACCTGCTGCCCGGAGCGCTGATCTTCCGTGGCACACCCGGACCGGCGAACCTCGACGACTGGCGGCAGTGGTGGGACTGGGCGCCCGGCGCGCACTGGCGGCACCCGTTCGGGCCGGACAGCGACATCGCCGGCAAGCCCGACCATCCGGTCGTGCAGATCGCCTATCCGGACGCGGGGGCCTATGCCGCCTGGGCGGGCCGGCGACTGCCCACCGAAGCGGAATGGGAGTACGCGGCACGTGGCGGGTCCACCACGACCTACGCCTGGGGGGACGAGCCGACCCTGGACGGAAGGCTGATGGCCAACACCTGGCAGGGCCGGTTCCCGTATCTCAACAGCGGGGCCCAGGGCTGGGTGGGTACCTCTCCGATCGGCACCTTCCCCCCCAACGGCTTCGGGTTGGTCGACATGATCGGCAATGTCTGGGAGTGGACCACCACGAAGTACTCCCAGCACCACTCCCTCGAGCAGTCCAACACGTGTTGTCCGAAGTCGGCCGAACCCGATCCCGCCCTCACCCAGACCCTCAAGGGCGGTTCGCACCTGTGCGCCCCGGAGTACTGTCACCGCTACCGGCCTGCTGCGCGATCGCCGCAGTCCCAGGACAGCTCCACGACCCATATCGGGTTCCGCTGCGTGGCCTGATGCACGCGGATTTGGTGCGCGGCGGGCTTCTCACCTAGTATTTGGGGGTTGCCTCGGGCAGACCTCGGCTGACGTGTGATCTTCACAGATCCAAGTCGGCCCTGCGTGCCCTCAGACGACAAAGACCACGCACGACGGGTTTCCTTCTGCTTGCGCCGAAGGCTTTCCCGCGCGTGCACAACCGAGGGAGATCTGGTGATTCAGCAGGAATCGCGGCTCAAGGTTGCCGACAACACCGGCGCCAAGGAGATCTTGTGCATCCGCGTGCTCGGCGGCTCGTCGCGGCGCTACGCCGGCATCGGCGACATCATCGTGGCCACCGTCAAGGACGCAATCCCGGGCGGCAACGTCAAGCGCGGTGACGTCGTCAAGGCCGTTGTGGTGCGCACCGTCAAGGAGCGCCGCCGGCCCGACGGCAGCTACATCAAGTTCGACGAGAACGCCGCCGTCATCATCAAGAACGACAACGATCCTCGCGGCACCCGCATCTTCGGCCCGGTTGGGCGCGAACTGCGCGAGAAGCGCTTCATGAAGATCGTCTCGCTGGCTCCGGAGGTGCTGTAGATGAAGGTTCACAAGGGCGACACCGTTCTGGTCATCGCCGGTAAAGACAAGGGCGCCAAAGGCAAAGTCCTGCAGGCGTTCCCCGATCGCAACCGCGTCCTCGTCGAGGGCGTCAACCGGATCAAGAAGCACACCGCCAATTCGGCCAACGAGCGTGGCGCTTCCTCCGGCGGAATCGTCACCCAGGAAGCCCCGATCCACGTCTCCAACGTGATGGTCGTGGACTCCGACGGCACTCCCACCCGCGTCGCCATCCGTGTCGACGAGGAAAGCGGCAAGCGTGTCCGTATCTCGAAGCGCAACGGCAAGGACATCAAGTCATGACCTCTGTGGAAGAAAAAGTTCAGCCCCGCTTGAAGGCCCGCTACCGCAGCGAGATTCGCGACGCCCTGAACAATGAGTTCAAGTACGCCAACGTGATGCAGATCCCCGGCGTGGTCAAGGTCGTCGTCAACATGGGTGTCGGTGACGCCGCCCGAGACGCGAAGTTGATCAACGGCGCGGTCAACGACCTCGCCCTCATCACCGGGCAGAAGCCCGAGATCCGCAAGGCCACCAAGTCCATCGCCCAGTTCAAGCTGCGCGAGGGCATGCCGATCGGAGCGCGTGTCACCCTTCGCGGCGACCGGATGTGGGAGTTCCTCGACCGTCTCGTCTCCATCGCGTTGCCGCGTATCCGCGACTTCCGTGGCCTGAGCCCCAAGCAGTTCGACGGGCACGGCAACTACACCTTCGGACTGGCCGAGCAGTCGGTGTTCCACGAGATCGACGTGGACTCCATCGACCGGCCCCGTGGGATGGACATCACCGTCGTGACCTCGGCGACGACCAACGACGAAGGCCGCGCGTTGCTGCGGGCCCTGGGCTTCCCGTTCAAGGAGAACTGAGCAGATGGCAAAGAAGGCTCTGGTCAACAAGGCCAACAAGAAGCCGAAGTTCGCGGTGCGGGGTTACACCCGCTGCAACCGGTGCGGTCGCCCGCACGCGGTCTTCCGCAAGTTCGGCCTGTGCCGGATCTGCTTGCGTGAGATGGCCCATGCCGGCGAACTGCCGGGTGTGCAGAAGTCCAGCTGGTAAGTAACCCGCCCCACTCTTTTTCCGCCAAGACAAAAGGCGCAGCA
>CAIOYU010000400.1 GCA_903862565.1 uncultured Actinomycetes bacterium
TGGAGGCCTTCGAGCCCGCGAAGGTGGTGGAGTTCTTCGCCACCTCCGACGGGCAGGCCGTGCTCGCCAACGTGGCCGGGACCAAGATCGGCAGCGAGGGTCGGCCACTGCCCGGCGGCGGCGAGGTCGAGTTGGGCGCCTACGACGTGACCGAAGACCTCATTTTGGAGGATCGGCGTGGCTTCGTGAAGGTCGCCGGCCCCGAAGAGATCGGTGTCCTACTGGCCCGGCCGTGGGGACCGATCGACCCCACCGCCTCGATCAAACGCGGGGTGTTCTCCGCCGGCGACGTCTGGATCTCCACCGAGTACGTGTTCTGGCGCGACGCAGACGGCGATTTCTGGCTGCTCGGAAACCGCTCCGGGTTCCTGCACACGCCGCGCGGGGTGGTGTTCCCCGCGCCGATCACCGACGCCATCGGAGCCATCGCCGCGGTTGACCTGGCGGTGACCTACGGGGTGGACACTCCGGCCGGGACCCTGGCCGTCACGGCGGTCTCGCTGCGGCCGGGGATGAGTATGACGGTCGCCGACCTGAGCGAGGCGGTGGCGTCGATGCCGGTCGGATTGCCGCCGGACGTGGTGCACGTGGTGCCGGAACTGGCGGTGAGCGCTTCCTACCGGCCGGTCGCCTCGGCTCTTCGGGCGGCCGGTGTGCCCAAGGCGGGTCGTAACAGCTGGTATTTGGACGGCGATAGCAGGACATATAAGAGGCTGACGGCGTCGGTCCACCGACGGCTGGCGGCCTCTGCCCGGTAGACTGGTGACCTCAGATGCCCGGAGGGACAGATGACGAGAACAGGCGGCAGTCGACGCTGGCGGCGGGGTGTGCGTAACGGCATTGCCGGGGTTGCCCTGGCGGTCGGCTTGGTGTGCGGGTCCGCGGTGCCGGCGCACGCCGACATTCTCGACGACCTCGCTGAGCAGTACGCGATCGGCGCCGGGGGCGGGCAACTGTCCAAGCTGTTGACGGTCTCGTTGAAACTGCGCGCGATGGGGTACAAACCCTCCCAGGCCTACCTCGACCAGGTCACCGAGGCCGCGGGCTACCGGCCTAATCAGAACCCGCTGGTCGAGGCGCTCAAGAACACCATCGCCTATCAGGCGAAGGTGAAGGCGCAGACCGAAATTCTGCAGGGAGCCCAGTCGCAGCAGGGGGCTAACAGCGCGATCATGGGTGCTGGGCAAATGCCGGGCGCCAGTAGTCCGGGTATGACGGCCCCTGGCATGACGACCGGCGGCATGACGACCGGCGGCATGACGACCGGGGGCATGACGACCGGGGGCGCCGTGACGACCGTCCAAGCCGTCCCCATCCCAACTCCGTAACCTCGGTGGTCCTGGTGCTCGGAGAGGGACACGGTTGAGGCTCGATCCGACCCTGCTGAGCATCCTGGTATGTCCCGCCGACCGGGGGCCATTGGTGCTCGTCGACGATCCACTCGGCAACCCGGTGCTCTACAACTCGCGACTGCGCCGGGCCTATCCGATCAGCGACGGCATCCCGGTACTGCTCGTGGAGGCGGGGTTGGAGGTTTCGCCCGAGGAGCACGAACGGCTGATCGGCCGCCCCCCGCAGTGACGCACCCGGACTTTGCGTCGGTGAGCCCGAACTTTGCCCAAAGCGTCGATACCGTCCGTTTCTACGGGTTAACGTCACTTCCACACGAAAAGGGTCCGTGACTGAAAAGCTCACAGGGCTGCGCGAAAGTGGGGGTGCGGACGTGATCACTCGGGATTGCAACTACATCAAAGGCGGCTGGCAGCGCGCGAGCGGCACGGAGAATTTCGAGGTCACCGACTCAA
>CAIOYU010000401.1 GCA_903862565.1 uncultured Actinomycetes bacterium
ATCCAATAGCGTTGCCGGGCAAAGGCGTAGCCGGGCAGGGTGACACGGCGCGGGTCGTCGCCGTACAGCTTCTCCCAATCGACGTCCACTCCGGCGGACCACAGCTGCCCCAGTGCGAGCAGGAAAGCGTCCCGGTCGTCGCGAGTCTGTACGGGGTGGCGCATCAGGCGAACCGCACGGTGGGTGTCCGACCACCCGGGCATCCGCAGGGCCGCTCCAGTCAGGCTCCCGCCCGGTCCCACCTCGACAAGCACCCGGTGGGCATCGCCGAGCAGTGTGGCGACTTCGTCGGCGAACCGCACGGTGGACCGAATGTGCCGAGCCCAACGATTCGGATCGGTCGCCTCTTCGTCGGTCATCCAGGTGCCGGTGACGTTGGATAGCATCGGGATTAGCGGCGCACGCAACGTCAGAGTGGACAGGAACTCCGCGAACGGGGCGAGCACCGAATCCATTGACTGCGAATGGAACCCGTGGGACGTCCGGACACGTCGGGCCACGATTCCCTCGGCGGCGCAACGGTTGGTGAATTCGCGAATCGCCTCGTCGGGCCCGGCGACCACGCAGCTGCCGAACTCGTTTACGGCGGCGAGGTCGATGTCCGCGGTAAGGAGGGCCGCGATGTCGTCGGGACTCGAGGCGACGGCCACCATGGCACCCGCCGGGGCGGTGTGCATCAGACGTGCCCGCGTCGCAACTGCCTTGATCGCCGAATCCAGGTCGAAAACTCCGGCCACGGTTGCCGCCACGAGTTCGCCGATGCTGTGGCCGGCCAGTGCCGTCGGGGATACCCCGTAGGAGATGATCAGTTGTGCCAGAGCATATTCCACGGAGAACAGGGCGGGCTGGGCCAGATCGGTGGGCTCCAACGAGGACCCCTCGAACACCTCTACCTTGAGGTCTATGCCCAGTTCCTCAGCGAAGCCGGCGGCGCATCGGTCGAAGATCTCCCGGAACACCGGCTCGGAGTCGTAGAGGCCGCGGGCCATGCCGACGTGCTGAGAACCCTGGCCGGGGAACATGAAGGCGACCCGCTGTGCGCCAGGGGCAATGCCAGGCGGGCAGGTACCGATAGACACGTTGTCGTGCTCGGCGGCGGCCAACACGGCGACTGCGTCGGCGCGATCTGCGACGACGGCGGCAAGGCGAACCTCGTGCAGTCGTCGGTTCGCCAGCGTGAACGCCACGTCGGCAATCTCGACGTCGACGTCGGTGTCGAGTGCGGCCGCAAGGGCCGCCTTGGCTTCCGGCAGCGAATCGGCGGTGCGGGCGGACAACAGCAGCACCTGAGGGCCGCTCGGTGTATTGCCCGCAGGGGACGTCGCCGGAGCCTCCTCGACTACGACGTGTGCATTGGTGCCGCCGACACCGAATGAGCTGACCCCGGCCCGTCGCGGTGCGTCCGACTCCCATCCGACATAAGAGTCGGCGACCACAAACGGCGTGTTTTGCAGATGCAACTCCGGGTTCGGCGCCGTGTAGTGCACCGTCGGAGGGATCGCCTTGTTCTTCAGACAGAGGATGGTCTTGACCAGACCCACGACTCCGGACGCGGCATCAAGGTGACCGATGTTCGACTTCACCGATCCGATCACGCACGGGCTGTTCCGCTCACCCTCGCCCGCGTCAAAAGCCTGCCGCAGCGCTTCGATTTCGATCGGGTCGCCCAACGGCGTGCCCGTGCCATGCGTCTCGACGTAGCCGATGGTCGAAGCGTCGACAGCGGCGACAGCCTGCGCTTCGGCGATGACTTCCGCCTGGCCGGCCACTGCAGGGGCCGCGTAGGTCATCTTCATCGCGCCGTCATTGTTGATCGCTGAGCCACGGATGACGGCATGAATGCGGTCACCATCGTCGAGTGCGGCCTGCATCGGCTTGAGGATCAGCGCAGCAACTCCGCTGCCGAAAATAGTGCCGTCAGACTTGACGTCAAATGGCCGGCAGTGACCGGTCGGGGATACCATCGCGCCCGGCTCAAAGGTATATCCGACCTTGTGCGGAATCCTTATTGCCGAAGCACCGGTGAGCGCCATGTCGCATTCGCCGGACAGCAGGCTCTGGCATGCGAGGTGCACTGCGACCAGTGACGACGAGCACGCCGTCTGGACCGACAGACTGGGCCCGCGCAGGTTCAGCTCATGGGACACTCGTGTTGCCAAGTAGTCCTTGTCGTTGAGCAGGACGAGGTTGAACATCTCGACGGTGATGCCCTCGCCGACAAGCTTTTTGGTGTCGCGGTGCGACATCAGGTTGTCCATCAGGTAGCCGCTGGCGGTACTACTGGCGAAGACTCCGATAGAACCGTCGTAGGTCGCGGGGTCGTAGCCAGAATCCTCGAGGGCATGCCAGGCGGTCTGCAGGAACAAGCGCTGCTGGGGATCCATCATCCGGGCGGTGTAGGGGGTAATTCCGAAGTACTCGGCGTCGAACTCGTCGATCCCATTGAGCATGGCTGCACGCCGGACATATGCGGGATTGGCGAGCGTCGTAGTACCGACTCCGGCGGCGGTCAGCATCTCCTCAGACAGACTCGTCACGGATTCCTCGCCCGCACGCAGGTTGTCCCAGAATTTCGTCACTGACTCCGCGCCGGGGAATCGTCCGGCCATGCCGATGACGGCTATCGCGTTGGGAGGCAACTCATTTGTGTTCGGGTAATCGTTGGCGATGGTCAACTCTAGTGTCCCTTCCGTCTACCCGACTGCGCACGGGCCCGGGCGCGGAGCTGGGCTCGCGCACCGAGACCGGATCGAGCTGTCGTTGCGGCTTCTCCAGCTTCTGCGTAACCCATCCGCTCGCAGAGTGCCTCGGTCAGTGATGAAATGGTCGGATACTCGTAGATCACCGCCGCGGGCAACGGAATGCCAAGACTTGCGCTTAGCCCGCGCTGCAGTGTGACGCTCATCAGCGAGTCCATTCCGAGCTGAAAGAACCCCACCGCCGGATCCAGAGCCTGCGTGGGCGCCAGTCCCATCACGTCTGAGGCCAACGTCATGATTTGGTCGGCCAGCAGCTCGCGTCGCCGTTCGGGTGCACACTCGCGCAGTGCTGCGGCCAACTCGGTCTCCGGCAGGGCCGAGAGCGACGCTTCGTCAAGGGCCAGCACGTCGTCAATTATCCGTAGCGCCCCGCGGGTGCGATACGCCGCGGACAACAGCGGCCAGTCGGCATCCACCACGGTGGTCCGCACAGGCGCGTCAGAACCAATCAGCATCGGCAGCGCACGAATGGCCACCTCATCGGCCATTGGCACCAGTCCCGAGTCGGAGATCACCTGGCTGGCGTCCGATTGCGGATCGTCCAAGGACTTCCACAGCCCCCAGTTCACAGTGGTGGCCGGAAGCCCGAGGTTGCGGCGAGCATAGGCGAAGGTGTCGAGAAAGGCACTTGTCGCGGTGTAGTGGGCGAGCCAGCGTGACCCGAGCAGACCCGAGATCGACGAGAACAGGACGAACTGGCGAAGGTCGGCCTTCAGCGACAGTGCGTGCAGGACCCCGAGTGCGTCCAGTTTGGGCCCGAACATGGTGGCGACGTCGTCGTCGGTCATACCGGACAACGCCACCGGTCCGCCGGCGAAGGCCGCAAGATAAATGCCCTCGAGTGCAGGGAGATCAGCACCGAACCGGTCGAACAACGCCGCCATGGCGACGTGGTCAGTCGCGTCGGCGGCCACCGCGATCAGCGTCGTCCCCGTCGATGACAACCGTCGGGCCAATTCGTCGAGGCGGTCGCCGGGATTCCGTGAGACCGCAACGACCGTTCCGGCTCCCATATCGGCCAGTTGCTGGATCAGATACGGACCGATGTGGCCGGTGGCTCCGATGACCAGATGACTGGTATCGCGGCCGATCACATCCGTCGGCGTCGACCACGCGGCACAGTGTTCCAACCGCGGCACGTGCCGAGCGCCCGCCCGGTACACCACCTGATCCTCGCCGTCGCCTGCCTGCGCCTCTGCCAACACCAGTCGAGCGGTCAACGCGGCCGGCATCGAATCGTCAACATCAACGACGCCGGCCCAGATCTCTGGATACTCCAGTGCAAGCGTGCGGCCCAGTCCCCACAGCACGGCATGTGTCGCGTTAGCGCGATCCCCTTCTGCGACAGGCTGGGCGTTGCGCGTGAGGATGTGCAACCGCGGCGCCGACGGCATCGAAACCAGGTCTTCAACCAGTGCTCTCGCCTCGTTGAAGAGGCCGTAGGCGGACGCGACATCGATGAGGGAGCCCGCTGATTCCGGCGCGAACAGCACGTTGTCCACGTCGGCCAGGGCGGCACGCAGCGTGTCCCGATCAGTACCGTGCGCCAGGCCCCGACCAAGTTCGGAACCCAATTCGGGGTCGCCGATGACGAGCCAGGAACCGACATCACCGACGGCGGCCGCCAACGGGCGCACCGGCCAGGTCGGCTCGTAGAGCCAATCCGGCGGGATGGGGCTGGCCTCGGTGGCCGGCCTTCTGCCGTGCGACCTGCCGGCCACACCGAAGCCGGCGGTCGGCACCGCCGGTGTGATGTCGATCCAGTGCCGCGTGTGACGCCACGGGGTGGTCGGGATCGCGGGGTGCGGCCCCGGCGGATGCTCACCGAGTGGCGCCCCCACGGTGTGCGTCGCATTGAGGGAAGCGTGGAACGCGACGGTGTCGTGGATGTCACGCTGCAGCGTGCCAAGGCTGTGGTGATGCTTGTTGCCGGTTTTCGGGTCATCGAGGGTGTCCGAGATAGCCTTGGTGAGCAGCGGGTGCGGACTGATTTCGATGAACGTGGCGTTTGTGGCACCGGCCGTGGCGATCGCTTCGCTGAACCGGACCGGGTTGCGAAGGTTAGCCACCCAATGGTCCGCGTCGAATTCCGGTGTGGCACCTGAATTCTCGACGGTGGAGATGATCGGGATGACTGGGAAGCCGGGTACCAGGTCAGCCAGCGCTTCTTTCAGTTCCGGCAG
>CAIOYU010000402.1 GCA_903862565.1 uncultured Actinomycetes bacterium
CCGATCGGTGAACGAGTCGCTCCAGTCCACCCTCTCGGCCGCCCGCCTCGAGGAGACCGAACGGGCAGACCGGGTCCGGGAACTGCAGCGCCAGGCCGACGTGCTGCGTCAGGTGATCGACAACGTCGAAAAGCTCCGTGCTGCAGGTGGAGTCGCGTGAGCCGTCAGGCACCTGCCTCGATCGGCGATCGGGTCCGCGACATGATCGACGGTGCGCTCTGGGCCTATCGGCACGACCCGGTCTACCGGCACCGCCGCGACGTCATCGACCAGGTGGCCCGGATCGCCGCCCGACTCGACGAGCCGATCCGGATCGCGCTGGCCGGCTCGCTGAAGTCCGGAAAGTCGACTCTGGTCAACGCACTGGTCGGGGAGAGCATCGCCCCGACCGACGCCACCGAGGCCACCCGCATCGTCACCTGGTACCGGCACGGTCCCACGCCCAGGGCTACCGCCAACCGGGCCGATGGCCGGCCCGTCAACCTGCCGATCCTGCGCAGCTCGGAGGGGCTGGGTTTCGCACTCCGACAGTGCAATTCCGATGAGAACTCCGACATCGACGTCGAATGGCCGGCAGCGGAACTGGTCACCGCCACCGTTGTCGACACCCCCGGGACGTCGTCGTTGACCCCCGGGGTCTCCGAGCGGACGCTGCGATTGCTGGTTCCCGCCGACGGTATCCCCCGGGTGGACGCCGTGGTGTTCCTGCTGCGCACATTCAATGCCCCCGACATCGCCCTGCTGCGGCAGATCGGCGCACTCGTCGGCGGATCTGCCGGGGCTCTCGGTGTGATCGGCGTCGCCTCCCGGGCCGACGAGATCGGCGCCGGACGGATCGACGCCATGCTGTCGGCCAAGGACGTCGCGCAGCGGTTCACCGCCGAGTTGGACCGCACCGGTGTCTGCCAGGCGGTGGTTCCGGTGTCGGGCCTGTTGGCATTCGCCGCTCGAACACTGCGCCAGAGCGAGTTCGATGCACTGCGGTCACTGGCCACCGTCGACCCGGCCGAACTGAACGCGGCGATGCTGTCCGTCGACCGGTTCGTGCGCGTGGACCCGAATCTCCCGGTCGACGAGACCACGCGGGCCGCTCTGCTGGAGCGGTTCGGCATGTTCGGCATCCGCATCTCGATAGCGCTGATGCGCGCGGGTGTCGACGACTCCGCCACACTGGCGGCCGATCTGCTCGAGCGCAGCGGACTGGTGGCCTTGCGCGAGGTCGTCGATCAGCACGTCGCGCAGCGGGCCGAGATGCTGAAGGCGAACACTGCGCTGATCGCCCTGCGCAGCATCGTCGTGGCCCACCCCACCGCGGCGGGCTCGCACATCCTCGCCGACATCGACCCACTGCTGGCCGACACCCACGCCTTCGAGGAGCTGCGGCTGCTGAGCCAGTTGCCCTCGAGGGCAACCACATTGACCGATGACGAGATGGTGTCGATGCGCCGGATCCTCGGCGGCTCCGGCACTGCCGCGGGCAGCCGCCTCGGGTTGACCCGGCCCGATGACGGGCCGCGGGCGGCGTTCGCGGCGGCTCGGCGTTGGCGGCGCCGCGCGGAGCACCCGCTCAACGACCCGTTCACCACGCGGGCCTGCCGCGCGGCTATGCGGAGCGCCGAGGCGCTGGTGGCCGAATACTCGCGTGCGGGCTGACCGCTCAGTCTCTCAACTGTGGCATGACCTGCGCTGCGAACAGTTCGAGATGATCGAGATCGGAGAGGTCGAGAAGCTGCAGGTAGACCCGCTGAACCCCGGCTTCGGCAAACGGACCAAGCTGGTCGACGATGGCCGATGGGGTGCCGAACAGCGGCGTCTCGGTGGGGAGTTTCGCGACGTCGCGGCCGATCGCGTCGGCTCGGCGGGCGGCCTCGGCGTCGTCGCGGCCCGCGCAGACCACGAACGCCGCCGAGTAGGTGATGTCGTCGGGCGATCGGCCGGCAGTTGACATGGCGGTGCGAACCCGGTCGTACTGCAGCCCAACGAAATCCAGGGTGGGGAAGGCCAGGTTGAACTCCGTTGCGAACCGTGCCGCCAGTGCCGGGGTGCGCTTGGGGCCGCCGCCACCGATCACGATCGGCGGGTGCGGGCGTTGCACCGGTTTGGGCAGGGCGGGGGAGTTCGCGACGGTGTAGTGGGTCCCGGGGTAGTCGAACGTCTCACCGACGGGGGTGGCCCACAGGGCCGTCAGGATCTCGAGTTGTTCGGTGAGTCGCTCGAATCGTTCGCCCAGGCCGGGGAACGGAATGCCGTACGCGCGGTGTTCGGCCTCGTACCAGCCCGCACCGATGCCCAGTTCGACCCGGCCGCCGCTCATGGCGTCGACTTCGGCCACGGAGATGGCCAACGGGCCCGGGTACCGGAAGGTCGCCGAGGTCACCAGTGTGCCGAGCCGGATCGACGAGGTCTCCCGCGCAAGGCCGGCCAGCGTCACCCAGGAATCGGTGGGCCCTGGCAGACCGTCGACCTCCATCGCCAGATAGTGATCGGACCGGAAGAAGGCTGAGAATCCAAGGGCTTCAGCCGCTGTGGCGACGGCAAGCTGATCGAAGTAGGTTGCGCCCTGCTGGGGTTCGACGAATACGCGGAAGTCCATGCCCGCAGCCTAAACCGCCGACCAGCCCGTCACCCGGCTCGCGGACAGTTCCTGCAGGTAGACCTCGAGGTCGGTGTAGCCGGCCCCCCCGATCGATGGGGAGAGGGTGTGGCCGTTGGTGTTGGCCACGTTCGGGTTGAGCCCCCGCGCTGTCTCCCAGGTGTCGGGCATGCCGTCGTTGTCGGTGTCGGCCGGCGCGGCGGGGGCCGACCCTGTGTAGGCGGGCAGCAGTGCGTCCCCAGCCGGGTTGGTGTTGCGCGGTGCCGAGGCGATGGTGTTGGTGGCGACGCTGCGCATCAGCCGGATGTCCATCGGATCCCGCGGCCACGCCCCAGCCGTGTTGAGCAGAACGTTCACCAATTGATCGGTGGGGGTGTATGTGATCGAGGGGAACGGCAGGCGTGACGGGAGTTTGTGCGCCAGTTGCGCGCCGGTGTTGGGATCGGTCACCGCAGGGTAGTCGTTGCAGCAGTAGAACAACTGGTAGTCCGAGCGGGACGGGTACAGGTTCATCCTGTTGCCGCTGACGTACATGTTGTTCAGTGGGGTGCGCATGATCTGGTCGTCGAACATGCCGTACGGGAAATCGCTACGGGTTCGGAAATAGTTGTTGACCGCGTTGAGGTTCCAGTAGATCGGGTATGGGTTCCCGCTGGGATCGGTCAGGGAGTTGGTGGTCAGGCCCAGTGCGACGAAGAAGTTCGGGTCCCAGTACAGGTTGTTCGACATCTCGAGGTTCATGGCGGAGCGCGCCGCGGCCAACGACTCGCGACTGCCTTCGGGAAGACGTCCTTCGATGCGATTGAACACGTTGTGGTGCAGCGAAACATTGTCCAGAGCGAAGCCGTTGGCGGGGTTGGAGTAATTCATCAGGACCCCGCCGTAGAACGAATGCGGGCCGACGGTCTCGGCGATCACCGTGTTCTGAACGGTGATGTCATGGGAGTAGGAGATCTCGATGGCCTCGTCGGTCGCGTTGCCGATCGAGACGTGATCGACGATCGCGTTGCGGGTGTAGCGGATTCGCAGTCCGTCGTCGCTGGGCCCGTCCGGGCCCGGCCGCAACCGGATGTGTTGCAGGATCCAGTTTTCCGCGAAGTCGGCGGGCATCTGAACAGCTTGGTCCTGGTAGGGGGTCTCGTCGGTCACCAGGCCGCGCAGGGTGATCCCGCCCGGTGAGGTCTGCCCCGCGATGGTCACGTTGCCGTTGGTCAGGTGGATCTGGGTGTCGATGACGCCGCTGACTTTGAACAGGATGTACCTCGCGCCGGGTTGGTCGATGGCCCACTGCAGGGAGCCGGGACCGTTGGCGTTGAGGTTGGTGACGTAGATGACGTCACCCCCGCGCCCGCCTGTGGCATAGGCGCCGAAGCCCTCAGCGCCGGGGAACGCGGCCGGCGGCGTCGCGGGATCGGCCGTCGGGACGACGGGCACAGTGACGGGGACACCCGTCGTCCCGCCGCGGCCGTCGGCGACGGTGACGATGAAGTTGTCCTGCCGGTCGGCGCCGGCGGCGGTCGGGGAGGCGGCGTTCAGTCGGGCGGCGTCGGTCGGGGTGTAGGTGAACGCACCGGCGACGGTGACGGCGACGGCGCCCTTGGACGTCGTCGTCGATCCGGAATAGGTCAGCGGGTCGCTATCGACGTCGCTCCCGATGACGGCTCCGGTGACGACGCCGGTGGCCGCATTGGTGCTACCGATGATCACCGTTGCGGTGGGCGCGTGGTTGCCCCCGCCGAAGGGTGCGACGGTCACCGGCACCGTCGCGGTGCTGGTGTGACCGCTGCTGCCGATCAGACCGAAGGTCAGCAGGTTCAGCAGGCCGGCCATGCCGTGCACATGGAATCCACTTCCGGCATCGCTGACCGTGACACGAAAGGAGTCGGTGGTGCCGGTCGCGGCGACCGCGGCGTCGGCGGAGTAGGTGTAGTTGCCGGCGGCATTGACCGCCACCGTCCCATGGAGTGGGTTCTGGGTGACCGAGTAACTCAACGTGGCGCTGTCCGGGTCGGTGGCGTTGAGGGCGCCGCTGACCACCCCACCCGGAGCCTGCCCGGTCTGACTCGGCCGCAACACGGGGGCCTGGTTGCGGAACGCGCTCCCGAAGCCGGACCCGACGGCTGACGCGGCAGGTCGGGTTCTCAAAGCCGCGGCGGGACGTGGGATCACCGCAGGACTCGCCGCCGCGGCTGGACTTGCGGTCGCGCGGTGGGACCCGCCCCGGCGCTCCGCGCGTCTGGCCGGAGCCCTGGACGTGCTCGGGGACGTGCTGGGGGACGCGCTCTGGGACGCACGAAGGGCCGTGCTCGCGGACGCTGTGGTCTCGGAACCAGATGTAGCCCCCGCGTCTGCGCCGGCGCCCAGGGGCTCCGCGGAGGCGACTCCCGCGGTTCCGATGGCGATAGCTGCGCCAAGGCCGAACGCCGCAGCAAGTGGGGCGAGCTGACTGGTGAAAGCTGTTGCGGCCATGGCATTCCCAACTGTTGGGAATCATTCGAACACACATCCGGGCGAAGGGCCAGAGATATTTGCCAGGTACTTGTGTCGGTGACTAAATGCCCTTTCG
>CAIOYU010000403.1 GCA_903862565.1 uncultured Actinomycetes bacterium
GCTGCTCGGTGTTCCGATCGCGATCAAGGACGACTCCGACGTCGCCGGTGAATTCACCTGTTACGGCAGCAGCGCGTACGACCTCGAGGCCACCGCGGACTCCGAAGTGGTGCGGCGTTTACGCGCCGCCGGGGCGGTGATCCTCGGCAAGACCGCCGTGCCCGAGATGATGTTGTGGCCCTTCACCGAAACCGTCGCCTTCGGGGCCACCCACAACCCGTGGGACGTGGCCTACACGCCCGGTGGGAGCAGCGGCGGCAGCGGTGCCGCGGTAGCCGCCGGTCTGGCGTCGATGGCACTGGGCTCCGACGGAGCCGGGTCGATCCGCATCCCGGCGAGCTGGTGTGGGCTCTACGGGCTGAAGCCGCAGCGCGACCGGGTGCCGATCGGCGACGGTGAGGACACTTGGCGCGGACTGAGCGTCAATGGCCCATTGACCCGCACCGTCGAGGATGCCGCGTTGTTCCTCGACGTCACCAATACCCAGAAAGCGCCCCGCGGCGGCTTCGTCAAGGCGGCGTCGCGAAGAATGGGCCGGCTGCGAATTGCGTTGAGTACCAAGCTTCCACCGACGATGGTCGCCCGGGTTGGCCGGGGACAGCAGCGCGCGCTCGACGGTCTCGAGGCGGTGCTGCGCGACCTGGGCCATGAGGTGATCTGGCGCGACCCGGACTACCCGGCCTGGGCGATGTACGGCCATGTGCTGCCCCGTATGTGGCGCGGCGTGTACGACGCCGTGCAGAAGCTGCCCTACCCGGAGCGGTTGGAGCCGCGCACCCGGGCGGTAGCCCGGCTCGGCGGACTCATCTCCGACAGCCAGATCGACAAGGTGCGGGCTGCCGAACCGAAGCTCGCGGCACGGGTGCAGTCGATCTTCGACCATGTCGACGTGCTGATCACTCCGGGCACCGCGACCGGTCCGTCGGCGATCGGGCAGTTTCAGCATCGCGGCGGGGTCTCCACGCTGGCACTGGTGTCCTCGCGGGTGCCCTTCAACGCGGTGTTCAACGCGACCGGACAGCCGGCCGCGTCGTTGCCCTGGTTCGTCGACGGCGAAACCCTTCCCGTCTCAGTGCAACTCGTCGGCCGTCCCTCCGACGAAGCGACTCTCTTGGCGCTGAGCGCCCAGATCGAGGCGGCGCACCCGTGGGCGGATCGCCGGCCGCCGGTCTCGTGAGCCAGTCATTCGACGGCCCGGCGTCCGACAGCCCGGTGTTCGACCCCGAATCCTCGGGGTTGCTCGACGGATTGACCGGTGAGGTCCGTGCCCAGCGTGCCGAGTTGATCGTCTGGCTGCTCGGCGAGGGCTTCACCGTCGCTGAAATCCGTTCGGCCTTCTCCCCAGTCCTGCTTCCCGTCCGGCGGGTGCTCGGTGACGACGGCAGCCACGTGTCGGCTCGTCGGATCAGCGAACTCAGTGGTCTGGATCTCGACGAGTGGATCCGGTTCCAGCGGGCCGCGGGTCTGCCCCGGGTCGACGATCCCGACGCCCCGTTGTTCATGGGGGCCGACGGCGCAATCGCAAGCGATATCAAGGCTTTTCTCGATCTCGGTATCGACGCGGACCAGTTGCTGACGGCGGTGCGAGTACTGGCGCAGGGCATGGCCAACGCCGCCGAGGTGATGCGGATGGCCGTCCTGGCCGCCACTCTGCGTGCCGGGGCCACCGAACTCGAGACCGCTCAGGCCTCGCAGGCGTTGTTGGACATCGCCGTGCCGATGCTCGGGCCCATGGTCACCGACATCCTGCTGATGCAACTGAGGCACACGGCGGTGACCGAGGCCATCAACGCCACCGAGTGGGCGAAAGGCGCGCCGATGCCCGGTGCGCGCACCATCGCCGCCTCTTTCGCCGACCTGGTGGGGTTCACCAAGCTCGGTGAGGAGGTGCCGCCGGAGAGGCTTGAGCAGTTGGCGGATCGCCTCGCTGCACTGGCGCGTGAGGTGGCGGTGGGCCCGGTGCGGTTCGTCAAGACGATCGGCGACGCGGTGATGTTCGTCTCGACAGACGCCGGAAACCTATTGGACGCCGTACTCGAACTCGTCGAGGCGGCCGAGCGTGACGGGCGCTTGCCGAACCTGCGGGTGGGCGTCGCCTACGGCCCTGCGGTGAGCAGCGCCGGCGATTGGTTCGGCAGCCCCGTGAACAAGGCCAGCCGGGTCACAGCCGTGGCCCGCCCGGGCGCGGTCCTGGTGACCGAAGCCGCCCGGACGGCGATCGGCGACGACGCGCGCTTCGTGTGGTCGGACGCCGGCGCGCGGCGCCTGCGCGGCATCAAGGACGAGGTGCGGGTGTTCCGGGCCCGGCGGGCGGAGTCAGCGCTTGCGCAGGACGGTCATTCCGCCGGCGATGGCGGCGGCGATCAGTAGCAGGATCGCCCAGCCCGCACCGGCGAAGTACCACACCGCCCCGACGGCGATCAGGACTGGTGACACCGCGAAAAGGGCCATCGCGGGGTGCTGCTGAACGACGTCGCGGACAGCACGTGCCCGCTGTGGATCAATCTCGTTACCAGCCATCAGTCCTCCATCAGAAGAAGCCGGGGAATCCGTAGAAGCCGCCGTACATGTCGCCGGGGATGTACTCCGGGGTGGCGTCGATCTGGACGTTTCCGGGGCTGGCGCAATCGGTGGTCTGACCGCCCAAAACCGCACTGCCGCCCGTCGTTTCGCAACGGGGGAGGAGCGGATTGTCCGCACCCCCGCCCCCAGCCTCGTCGGCCGCTGCCAGGGGAGCGGCGGCCAGTGCTGCGGCGACGCCGATTCCGGCGGCTACAAGGACGAGAGTGTTGCGTTGCATCGGCGGGTCGCCATTCACTCTGAGTCAGGCTTGGCTACCAGCCACCGAACCCGAAGAACCCATCGTCCATGCCGCCCGCGCCGAGGTCATTGGGTGTGGCGGTCAGTTGTGAGTTACCCGGACTCGCGCAGTCCGTTGACTGGCCGCCGAGGACAGAACTGCCGCCCATCGTCTCGCACGCCGGCAGCAGCGGGTTGTCCGCACCGCCGCCGCCGTATTCTTCAGCCATGGCCAGTGGGGCGGTCACGAGCGCGGCGACAGTTCC
>CAIOYU010000404.1 GCA_903862565.1 uncultured Actinomycetes bacterium
CCGGCCAGTCGCGGCACCACCTCGGTGGCGGCGAAGGTCAGGACCCTGGCGACGGCGGGGTCGTCGGTCAACTCCCCGACGATCCCGGCGTCCCAACCCGTGGATTGCAGGGCCGTCAACAGATCCCGGGCGCGTTGTTCGGCCTCGTCGACTCGCGTCCGCTCATCGGTGCCGTCCTCTGCCAGACCGAGCGCCTGGCGTAGGCCCGGGAGGCTCTGCTCGCCGGCGAACAACTGGCGGGCACGCAGGATAGCCAGCACCAGGTCGAGTTCGGACTCCCCGGCCGGGGTGACCCCCAGCACGTGCAGCCCGTCGCGGATCTGAACGTCTTTGATCTCACAGAGCCAGCCGTCGACCCCCAGCAGCATGTCGTCGAAGAAGTCATCCTCCGGGCGCTCGGCCAGTCCGAGATCGTGGTCCATCTTGGCGGCCCGAATGAGGGTCCAGATCTGCTGGCGGATGGCCGGCAGCTTCGGCGGGTCCAGCGCGGCGATGTTGGCGTGTTCGTCGAGCAGTTGCTCCAGGCGGGCGATGTCGCCGTAGCTTTCGGCGCGGGCCATCGGCGGGATGAGGTGATCGACCAGGGTGGCATGGGCGCGACGTTTGGCCTGGGTTCCCTCGCCCGGGTCGTTGACCAGGAACGGGTAGATCAGCGGCAGGTCGCCCAGTGCCGCATCAGGCCCGCACTCAGCGGACATCCCGACCGTCTTGCCGGGCAGCCACTCGAGGTTGCCATGCTTTCCGAGGTGCACGGCGGCGTGTGCGCCGAACTCGTGACGCAGCCAGAAGTAGGTGGCCAGGTAATGGTGGCTGGGCGGCAGATCGGGGTCGTGGTAGATCGCCACCGGGTTCTCGCCGAACCCCCGCGGAGGCTGCACCAGAATGACCACGTTGCCGGATTGCATTGCTGCGACTGCGATTTCGCCGTCAGGGTCGCGACTGCGATCGACGAACAGCTCACCGGGCGGCGGCCCCCAGTGCCGGGTCATCGCGTCGGTCAGTCCGGCGGGCAAGGTGGCGAACCAGTCCCGGTACCGGGCGGCCGGGATACGGATCGGTTTGCTGGCGAGT
The DNA here is from genome assembly GCA_903862565.1 of uncultured Actinomycetes bacterium. GTDB lineage: Bacteria > Actinomycetota > Actinomycetes > Mycobacteriales > Mycobacteriaceae > Mycobacterium. Next base: position 1,072 of record CAIOYU010000404.1, read on the forward strand.
TGCCCCTCGGTGAGCCAGTCCGGATCCAGTCCGCCGCGTTCGATCAGCGCGTGCACCAGTGCGTCGCCGTCACCGGATTCGACGCCCGGAACCTCGCCGATGTCGTAGCCGCTGCGCCGCAATGCTTTCAGGAGCGCAACTGCGCTGGCCGGGGTGTCCAGTCCGACCGCGTTGCCGATTCGGGAGTACTTGGTCGGGTAGGAGGAGAACACCAGTGCCAACCGCTTCTCGGCCGCCGGCACCCTGCGCAGGTTGGCGTGGTTGACCGCCAGGCCGGCGACCCGTTCGCATCGCTCCGGATCGGGAACATAGGCGATGAGCCCCTCGGCGTCGATCTCCTTGAACGAGAACGGGACCGTGATGATGCGGCCGTCGAACTCCGGAACCGCCACCTGCGTGGCCACGTCCAGGGGGCTCAGTCCGTCGTCATTGGCCGCCCACCGTGCCCGCGAACTGGTCAGGCACAGCCCCTGCAGGATCGGGACATCCAGGGCAGCAAGGTGTTTGACGTCCCAGGCATCGTCGTCCCCTCCGGCACCCACGTCCGCGGGCCGGGCGCCGCCGGCGGCCAGTACGGTGACAACCATGGCGTCGGCGGTGCCCAGCAGCGCCAGCAGTTCGGGGTCCGGGTTGCGCAGCGAGGCGCAGTACACGGGCAGCGGCCGCCCCCCGGCCCGTTCGACGGCACAGCACAGCGCCTCGACGTAGGCGGTGTTGCCGGCCAGTTGCTGGGCCCGGTAGTAGAGGACCGCGATGGTGGGGGCACCGGCGGACAGCCGGACCCGGGCCTCGGTCAACGACGACGCCGGGAAGCAGGGGGTGCCCGATGGACAGCCGGACCCCGTTGCGCAGGCGCGCTCCAGCACCCCCCACGACGGCATCTCGGCCGGCGGGTCGAAACCGAATCCGGTCATGAGCAGGGTGTCGCACAAGAAGCCGTGCAGCCCGCGCAGGTTCTCCACCCCACCCTGAGCCAGGTAGGTGTGGGCCTGCACGGCGATACCTGCGGGCACTGTCGAGCGTTGCATCAGTTCGGCGTCGGGGGCCTGCTCTCCACTGACCAGCACCACGGGCAGCCCGCTGGCCAGGCAGGCGTCGATGCCGTCCGGCCAGGCGCGGTAGCCACCCAGCACCCGGACCACCACCGCCGCCGCACCGTCGAGCAGCTCGGTGAGTTCGCCGCCGACCAGTCGCGACGGGTTGGCCCACCGGTAGGAGGCTCCGCTGGCGCGGGCGGTGATCAGGTCGGTGTCGGAGGTGGACAACAGCAGGACGACCGCACCGGGTGTGGGGGGCACCCGCCTACCTTATGCGGGCGGTTCGGGTGCCGGTGCAGGCGCGGCGGCGGTGTGCTCGTCCGCCAACAGAGCGCCGGTGCGCTCGTCCGCCCACAGTGGCAGCGCGACCAGGATCAGGATCGCCATCGCGATCAACGGCGCCAGCAGTGGAACCCACGCCAACTGCGTTCCGATCGCACTCGCCGCCAACGCGGCCAGCGTGAACCCGACCAGGCCGACCGCTGTCGGCACCGTCAGGGTCACCGCGTCGCTGCCCGGCCCGCCATCGGACTCGGCGTAGCGAAGCAGCAGATACGCGGCCGCGGACAGCCCGGACACAGCGGCGAACACCGGCGTCGGGTCGGCCAGGCCCATCGCCGCGATGCTGACCACCACCGCGGCAGGCGCCGCCTGACGGACGAACAGCCCGGCCAACAGCGCCAGCGCCGAAAGGCCCAGTGCCGCCAGCCCGATGGGACCGGACGGGCGTACCGCGGTGACCACCATGAGGATGCCGAACGCTTGCGCTGCCAGCGCCGAGAACAGCGGCGGAAGGGACGACCGGCTCATCGGTACCGCCGCCGCCCACGGCCCCGCCGGCCCTGCGGGAGCATCCGCATCGCCACATCGAGGGTGAGCTCCGCGGGCCAGGGCACAACGTCGACACCGACGGCCCCCATGTCGCGGTACATCGCCGCACGCTGCAGTTTCCACATCCGCTTGACGGTCTCGTCGTGCTCCTCCGCGAGTGGGTAGGCCTCAAGGACGTCGACGACGACGACCGTGTGGCCGCGTTTGCTCAGGTCCATCAGCGCGATGCCGAAGTCGGCGTCGAGCAGTGTGGAGAACCCGACGATCACCGCACCCGGCGGCACGGCCGCCTGCGGGGTCAGAGTTCCCGTCATGGTGCGGAACCCGTCGCCCGCGCCCAGCACGGTGTCGAGCACCCGGTAGAACTGCCGCTGGCCGATGTCCAGTCCGAGCCACCGCGGCTGTTGCCCGCCCAGCCCGACGACCCCGGCCCGGTCCCCGGCGCGCAGCGCCGACTGCACCACCTGCACCGCACCTTCGACAGCGCGTTGGGTGGCGGCGGTCGCGGGACCGGGCGGCTGCTGGCTGAGGTCCACCAGCACCGCCACGTCCACGGAACGGTCGGTGAGACGCTGGGTGACGTGCAGGCCGCCGCGGCGGGCGCTGACCGACCAGTTGACCGTGCGCAGTTGATCGCCCGGGACGTAGGCGCGGATGTCGGCGTACTCGACTCCGGGGCCGACGTAGCGGGTCAGGTGGGTGCCGAGCCGGTCGGGCATGTCGGTGCGCGGCAGGCCGGTCGACGGCGGTGGCACCACGGGGAAGACGAAGACGTCGGCGACATCGGCCGCGGCGGTCGCGATCAGAAGTCCTCCGGGCGCAACGACATTCAGGGCGATCCGCACCGGGTATCGACCCCACCGGTCGGCGGAGACCGCCACGCACTGGCGATGGGCCGTGCTCTCCGGCAGGACGTCGATCTGCATGTCCGGCAACACCTCGACGGCGAGCGCCACCGCGGTTCCGTCATCACCGGCGGCCAGTTCGACCACGGTCTGCACCCGGTCACCTTCGAAGCAGCGCAGCAGTTCCGGGGTGGCCCGCACCGTAATGCTCGACATCCGAGGCTGCCAGCTGACCGAACTGAGCACTCCGATCAGTGGCGCGGCAAACACCACCAACTGCCAACGCCCGGAGATCAGCGCCGCCACCAGCGCCACCGCCGCGCAGACGAACAGGGTGCGGGTCAACTCCGATGTGCGCCAGTGCAGTTCCAGGTCGACCTGCCGGGTGGTCGCCTCCGGATCCGTCGCCATAGCCGACATCGCTAGCCCCGGCCAGGCGCCCGCGGCACGGGCAGCCGGTTGAGCAGCTGTTCCATGACGTCGCCGCCGTTCATACTGCGCACCCACATCTCCGGCCGGAGGCTGATCCGGTGGCCGAACGCCGCCACCGCAAGGGCTTTGACGTCCTCGGGCACCACATAGTCACGGCCGTTGAGCAACGCCCGGGCCCGGGCAAGCTGGACCAGGTCGAGTTCGGCACGCGGGCTGGCACCGACGACAACCTGCGGGTGGTTGCGGGTGGCCAGCGCCAGGGACACCACGTAGTGCAGCACGTCGTCGTGGACGCTGACCTGCTCCACCGCCTCCTGCATCGCCAGAAGGCTTTCCCCCTCCACGACCTGTGCCACCTTGGCTTCCACTGACCCGCGGTCCAGCCGGCGGCGCAGCATCGCCGTCTCCTCCTGCTCGGAGAGGTACTTGAGGGCAACCTTCACGGCGAACCGGTCCAACTGAGCTTCCGGAAGCGGGTAGGTGCCCTCGAACTCGATCGGATTGTCGGTGGCGATGACGACGAAAGGCTCTGGCAGCCGGTAGGTTTCGCCGTCGATACTGGCCTGGCCCTCGGCCATCGCCTCGAGCAGTGCGGCCTGGGTCTTGGGTGGGGTGCGGTTGATCTCGTCGGCCATCAACAGATTGGTGAAGATCGGGCCGCGCCGGAATTCGAACTGCCCCGAGCGCATGTCGTAGATCGTCGACCCGAGCAGGTCGGCGGGCAGCAGGTCCGGGGTGAACTGCACCCGGGTGAACTTCAGGCCCAAAGCGGCGGCGAATGACCGCGCGATCAGCGTCTTGCCCATCCCGGGCAGGTCCTCGATCAGCACGTGCCCGCGGGCGAGCACGGTGGTCAGGATCAGCGTCAGCGCGGCCCTCTTGCCGACGACGGCGCGTTCCACCTCGTCGAGGACGGACTCACAGAGCCTGGTTGTCTCAGTTGCCGAGGTCGGTGTCGTCATGCCTGTTCCAGTCTTCGGAGGATTTCATCGAGGGCAGCGCGACCCGGACCGGGTTCGTCGCTTCGGGCCGGGTGGGCGTTGTGCGGATCGACCCACGGCCACAGGTCGTCGCCGAACACCATCCGCCCGGTGGCCGCGACGGCGGCGGTCTCCTTCTGCCGGGTGGCGAGCATGAAGTCGCGGGCCAGTTTGGGGCGCAGGTGGCGGTCCCACTCGGTGCGCCCGGCGTCGGCCCAGCGGATCATCGCGTCGGTCTGGGACTTCCACCGGTGCAACGACTCCAGGGCCTCGTTGCCGGGCGGGGTCAGTGCCGGTTGCGGTTTGGCCCCGGCCAGGTGGCTGCGCAGTTCGTAGGCGATCGCCGCCACCGCCACCCCCGCGATCGGCAGAGCCCAGCGCCGCGCGACGACGACGGCGATCAACTCGGCCAGCAGCACCAGCAGGAAGCCGCCGGCCATCACCCTGTTCCTGGCCGACTTCACCGTCGGCCCCGCAGTTCGCCGAGCACCGAACGCAGCGCCTGCTCGGCGACGTCGCGGTGGCCCTCGGTCATCACGTGCCGGCTGAACCGGGCCTCGGTGAACAACTCCACCAGCGTCGAGGCGTTGCCGGCACTCACCGCGCGCTGTCCGACCGCCCGCGCCAGCACCTCGGTGGGCGTATCGGAAGCCTGCGGAGCCGCGCCGGGGGCGTCGGCCAGGGCGTTCTCCATCGCCGCGTAGCAGGCGATGATCGCCTCCCGGGGTTCGCGGCTGAGGTCGCCCACCTCGGCCAGTCCGCGTTCGGCGGCCAGCGCCAGCGGCTCGGGATCCGGCGGCGCCTCAGCACGCGGGCCTGCCGACAGCACGGCCGCCGACTCCGGCCGCGGACGCTTGCGCGCACTGACCACGCCGCTGACGATGATCATCACGGTCATGAAAGCCGTCGTCGCCACCAGATACCAGAACGCATCCCGTTCGGCCCGTCCCCGCGGCGGCGGCGGCGGAGCGGCGGGGGTGCCGTCGGGCACGTCCGACACCGGCACGTCCTGCCCGAAATCAGCACCCAGCCGGATCTGCTGCGCCACGACGAACGCCACCACCGAGGCCAGCATCAGCCCCAGGACCATCAGCACCAACCGCAGTTGCCAGCGGCCCTTGCCGTCCCCCAACCCGCCCGGGACGTCGGACCGGCCGGCGGCCACCGCGGCCTTCTGGCGACGTGCCCCGTTGAGCAGCGCAAAGCCGGTCAGCAGCGCCGACACACCCAGCAGAACGATCAGACCGGCCAATGTGAACGGGCTGTCCCCCGACCCGCTGCGGGGCCCGGGCCGGGTCTCCGGGAGCCGGCCGCGCAGCGCGACACCGGCGGCGAACACCAGCGCGAGCAGGACAGCGACCCGCCCTGCTCGCCCCCGCGCCGCGATGGTTTGCGTACCTATGGCTCCCATGGTGTCACGCCACGCGGCCGGGCGGCCGTACCGTGGGCTGGTGACGCGGACGCGCGACCGTGACGCCTGCCCGGGTGCCTTGCAGGTGCACCAGGCTGCCGACGGCGGCCTGGCCCGGGTGCGACTGCCGGGCGGGATGATCGACGCCACCCAACTCGATGCGCTGGCCGAGGCCGCCAGCCGATTCGGCGCCGGGACCCTGGAGTTGACCTCGCGGGGCAATCTGCAGGTGCGGGGCATTCGCGACGAATCGGCCACCTACGGACTAGCCGAGGCCGTCGACGCCGCCGGGCTGCTGCCCTCGCCCAGCCATGAACGGGTGCGCAACATCATCGCCTCGCCGCTGTCCGGGCGGGTGGGCGGACTGCTGGACGTGCGGCCCTGGGTGGCCGACCTGGACCGGGCGATCTGCGCCGGGCCGGAGTTGGCGGGACTGCCCGGACGGTTCATGTTCTCGATCGACGACGGCCGCGCCGACGTGTCGGGGTTCGGCGCCGACGCCGGGGTGCGCGCCGGCAACGACGGTGTCGCACTGCTGCTCGCCGGCCGCGACACCGGGGTCCGGCTGGATCCGGCCGAGGCCGTCGGGGCGCTCGTGACGGTGGCGCACCGGTTCGTCGAGGTTCGCGGAAAAGCATGGCGGGTAAAGGAGTTGGAGGATCCTGACGTGCTGCTGGCCGGGTTCACGGCGTCGCGTCCGGGCGGGTCCGTCGCTCCGGTAGGCGGTCCGCCGGTCGGGTGGATTCCTCAGGACGACGGCAGGGTGGCGTTGGGGGCGGTGCCGCCGTTGGGCGTGCTGACCTGCCGTCAGGCGCAGTTCGTCGCGGCCGTGGACGCCCCGGTGGTGGTGACTCCGTGGCGTTCGCTGGTGATCTTCGATCTCGAGGAGGATGTGGCCGACACCGCCTTGCGGGTGCTGGCGCCACTGGGTCTGGTCTTCGACGGAAACTCGCCCTGGCTGCGGGTCAGCGCTTGCGTGGGCCGGCCGGGGTGTGCGCGTTCGGCGGCTGACGTCCGCGCCGAGGCCACCCGCGTCGTCGAGAGTGGCGACGCGATCGCAGGCACTGACGGGCCGGTCCACTACGTGGGCTGTGATCGGGCATGCGGCACTCCCCCGGGTGCTGAGGTTGCGGTGGCGACCGGGGCGGGCTACCGGAGATTGTCCAAATCGAGCGAGTCGTAGGGTTGACCGCGTGCTCGACTATGTCCGCGACGCCGCCGAGATCTACCGGCAGTCGTTCGCGACGATCCGCGCCGAGGCCGACCTGGACCGTTTTCCATCGGATGTGGCCCGAGCAGTGGTGCGGATGATCCACACCTGCGGGCAGGTCGACCTGGCCGACCACGTGGCCTTCACGCCGGCTGTGGTCGCCGCCGCGCATGCCGCACTGGCCGCCGGCGCACCGATTCTGTGTGACTCCTCCATGGTGGCCGCCGGCATCACCGCCGCTCGGCTTCCGGCCGGTAATGAGGTGGTGTCGCTGGTCGCCGACGCCCGCGCACCGGAGTTGGCCCAGCGCCGGGGAATCACCCGGTCGGCGGCCGGGGTGGAGTTGTGGGCAGACCGGATGGCTGGCGCGGTGGTGGCGATCGGCAACGCCCCGACCGCGCTGTTCCGGCTGCTGGAATTGGTCGACGAAGGGGTTCCGGCGCCGGTGGCCGTGCTCGGCGGCCCGGTCGGGTTCGTCGGATCCGCACAGTCCAAGCAGGAGCTGATCGATCGTCCGCGCGGCATGGAATTCCTTGTGGTGCAGGGCCGTCGCGGCGGCAGCGCCATGGCCGCCGCCGCGGTGAACGCCATTGCGAGCGAACGCGAATGACCCCCGAGCAGGTGACACCCGATCACGTGGCCGCCGTGCACGCCGGCACGCTCTACGGCGTGGGCATGGGGCCCGGGGATCCCGAACTGGTGACGGTGAAGGCCGCACGGGTCATCGCCGAGGCCGACGTGGTGGCGTATCACAGTGCACGCCACGGCCGTAGCATCGCCCGCCGGATCGCCGAACCGTATCTGCGGCCGGGCCAGATCGAGGAGCATCTGGTCTACCCGGTGACCACCGGGACCACCGATCACCCCGGCGGCTACACCGGCGCGATGGAGGACTTCTACACCGAGGCCGCCGAACGCATTGCGGCCCACCTGGCGGCGGGCCGCGACGTGGCACTGCTGGCCGAGGGTGATCCCCTGTTCTACAGCTCCTACATGCACATGCACACCCGGCTCGCGGGCAGGTTCACCGCGGTGGTCGTGCCTGGCGTGACGTCGGTGAGCGCTGCCTCGGCGGCCGTCGGCACCCCGCTGGTGACCGGCGACGAGGTGCTGTCGGTGCTGCCCGGGACCATGCCGGTCGCCGAACTTGCGCAGCGCCTGGCCGAGACCGACGCCGCGGTGATCATGAAGCTGGGACGCACCTATCCACAAGTGCGCGAAGCGCTTTCGCTGGCCGGTCGACTCGATGACGCGATGTATGTGGAACGGGCCAGCACCGACAGGCAGCGGGTGCTGCCCGCCGCCGAAGTCGCCGATTCCGAGGTGCCGTATTTCTCGCTGGCGGTGGTTCCCGGTGGCCGTGGCGCTGACTCGCTGCCGGGGACCGTCGCCGTCGTCGGCCTCGGACCCGGTGATGTCCGGTGGATCACCCCGCAGAGTCGCCGCGAACTCGCGGCCGCGACCGACCTGATCGGCTACGGACCCTACCTGGACCGCGTGCCGCCGCGGCCAGGCCAGCGCCGGCACGCATCGGACAACACCGACGAGATGGCGCGGGCCAGGCTGGCGTGCGAACTCGCTGAGCAGGGCCGAGCGGTGGCGGTCATATCCTCCGGGGACCCTGGGGTTTTCGCCATGGCCACCGCGGTCCTGGAAGAGGCCAAGCAGTGGCCGAACATCGCGGTGCGGGTGATCCCGGCGATGACGGCCGCCCAGGCGGTGGCCAGCCGGGTGGGCGCGCCCCTGGGCCACGACTACGCGGTGCTCTCGCTGTCCGACCGGCTCAAGCCCTGGGACATCATCGCCGCCCGGTTGGCGGCGGCGGCGGCGTCGGATCTGGTGCTGGCGATCTACAACCCGGCCTCGAAGAGTCGCACCTGGCAGGTCGAGGCGATGCGCGATCTGCTCCTGGAGCACCGTGACGCCGGCACGCCGGTGGTGATCGGCCGCGACGTATCCGGTCCTCGGGAATCGGTGAAGGTCGTACGACTGGCCGACCTCGACGGCGGCGACGTGGACATGCGCACGCTGCTGATCGTGGGTTCGTCGCAGACGCAATGGTATTCGGCGGCGACCGGGGATACGGTGTTCACTCCGCGGCGCTACCCGGGCTGAATCAGGACCGCAGGGGGACTCGCGTTGTCCACACACCGACTCGGCGATCCACTGCCGTTGTCCGCCCTGCTGAAAACTCCGCGTCAGCCTCGGTCGGTGGAAATGGTGCACACGATTCTCGATGCCGGCATGGACGTGATCGAGGAAAGCGGCCTGCACAGCATGAGCACCAATCGGGTGGCCGAACGCGCCGGGGTGAGCATCGGTTCGCTCTATCAGTACTTCGCCAACCGGGAAAGTATTCTGGCGGGCATCATCGAGCGCTCACTGCTCGACATCCTTCACCGCCTGCGCGAGGTACAGCGTTTCGATCACGACACGGCCCCCGAAGAGTTCATCGGTGGTGGACTGCGCATGATGCTGCGGTATTACGACCCGCATCAGTCCGTCGTGCGCCGCATCTTCCGGGAGGCTCCGCTGCTGGCCGACAACAGCGTGGTGGCGGTCATGGAAACCAATCTGATGGATATCTCCCGCGACTACCTGCTCGCCAATGCCGACCGATACCGCCTGCGCGGTGGGTTGCCCGCGCTCTACGTCGCGGTCAATTCCCTGATTCTTCTCTATCTCAAGTGGCTGGTGTCGCCGCACCCGTTGCTCACCGAGGACGAATTCGTCGACGCTGTCGTCGCGCAGGTGACACAGGTCTTCCAACCCATCGAGCCTGGGCGAGCGACACACAAGTAGCTCGGGAATCCGGCCGCAAATGCGACTGTTATGCGAGTACTTTTTCGGTTTAGTGTGGCGCCATCATGGAATCCACCGACCGCGCGATGGTATCGCTCACCCGACGCGACGTGCTTAAGGCTGTCGGCCTCTTTGGCGTGGGAGCGCTCACCGGTCTGGGCACCGGTCAGGCGCGAGCGAATACCGGTCCTCCCGACGTCCTGCGGGTGCAGCGCGGCCCGATGGCGGTCGCGATGTGGGACTACTCCTGGCTCACTCGGCGTACCGGCGTTGAGGCCGAGTTCGCGGATTTCGACAGGGCCCTGGATGACTTCGTCGCCCGCGGCTACAACGCACTGCGAATCGACGCCTTCCCGCAGCTGATCGCCAGAGATGCCGGCGGACAGAACCAATCCACCTTCGACATGCGCCCGCAGTGGGGCGGATTCCCCTGGGGCAACAGCGACTTCGTCACCGTCAATCCACGCCGCGATCTTCCTGAGTTCATGCTGAAGTGCAAGGCCCGAGGCCTTCGGATCGGGCTGTCCACCTGGCTCACCAACGACACCAGCGACCGTGCCACCGCTATCGTCGCGCCCGATGACCTCCTCCGCTGCTGGACCGAAACACTGGATTTCATCGGCGAACACGGACTGCTCGACATCGTCGAGTGGGTTGACCTCGGCAACGAATTCCCCTCGGTGTCCTTCATGCCGTCGATCGTCGACTACATCAACAACGAACTTGACACTCACAACCAGATCGGACGACTGCAGGGGTATTTCCAGCCGTACACGCCCGCCCAGGCGGGAGCCATATCGACCTACATGCACCAAACGATCAGCGCGCTCAAGACTCGTTTCCCGCACCTGCCGTTCTGCTTCTCACTGCTGGGCGACGGCACCACCGCCACCTTCCAACACCACGATCTGTCCAGCTTCGACCTCCTCGAACCCCACATCTGGCTCGGTCAGAACACCAAGTTCGGATTGCGGTCCGGACTCGACGCGCTCCTGCTCGAAGGGTTTGGCCCGATTGAGACCCCGTTGATCAACCTCGGTGTCGAAACCCTGGCCAACAGAACCTATTTCCTCCAGCGTGACAATCTCCTGGGCTGGCTCGGCGATGCCCTCGACAGTTGGGTGGAACTCGGCAACCGGCTCGGTGTGCCGGTCTACACCACCGAGGCGTGGGCCTCGACCAACTACTTCAACCTGCCCACCCTCGACACGGACGGCAGCGCCTGGGCCTGGATTTTCGATGCCGCCGTCAACGCCGCCCCCCTGGCCAAACAGCGCGGATGGTCAGGAATCTGCTCGTCGAACTTCTGCGAGCCCATGTTTCCGGCCTTCTACGACGACATCGCTTGGCACAGGCAGATCGCCGGCGCGATCCGTGCCTAGCGCTCTAGATGCCCCGCTGCCTTCCCACCCAGGCGGCGGCGTGGTCCACCGAGGTCGCCACATCGACGCCCGGTGGTAGCGGTGGACGGCCGATCATGACGATGTCGACGTTGAGAGCACGGGCGGCGTCGAGTTTGGGCCGGGTCATCGCTCCCCCGCTGTTCTTCGTCACCACCACGTCGATCCGGTTGTCCTGCAGCAGTGTGCATTCCCCGTCGTAGGAATAGGGACCGCGAGACAGCAGTACCTCGCAGCGCCGCGGCAGAGTCACGGGATCGGGCGGCGTCACCACCCGGATCAGGAACCACGCGTCGCTGTCGGCGAACGCGGTCGTGCCGGAGCGGCCGGTGGTGAGAAAAACCCGCGAATAGCCCTCTGCCGCAACCAGTTGCGAGGCCTCAGTGTCGGAGTCCACCGGACGCGTTCCGGCCGGGTCCCATGGCGGGCGGTGCAGAACCAGATGCGGCAGATCAAGATCGGCGCAGGCCTGTGCAGCGTTGGCGGTGATGGTGGCCGCGAACGGGTGGGTGGCGTCGACCACTGCGGTGATCCGGTTGTCGGTCAGCCAGTTTCGCAATCCGCCGACGCCCCCGAATCCGCCGATCCGCACCGGGCCGACCGGCAGTGCGGGGTCGGGCACCCGGCCGGCCAGTGAGCTGATGAGGTCGACGTCGGGGTGCAGCCTGGCGGCCAGTTGCCGCGCCTCGCCGGTGCCCCCCAACAGCAGCACCCGCATCAGTGCCGAATCCCCCGCGCCCGTCCGCTGGAGTAGAGGTAGCTGTCCGGAAATCCTTCAGCAGCAAGGACATCACCGACGATGATCACCGCCGTTCGGGTGACCGACGCCTCGTGCACCTGCTCGGCGATGTCGGCGAGGGTGCCGCGCAGCACCACCTCCTGCGGCCAGCTGGCGAAGGCCACCACAGCTGTCGGGGTGTCCGCCCGGTAGCCGCCGTTGAGGAGGTGCGGCACGATCGCGTCGATGCGATGCGCGGCCAGGTGGATCACCAGGGTCCCCCCCGAGGCCGCAAGAATGCTCAGGTCCTCCCGGTTGGGCATCGGAGTCGACAGCGTCGCGACACGGGTCAGGGTCACCGTCTGGGCCACGCCGGGCACGGTGAGCTCCCGGCCGAGCACGGCGGCGGCGGCGGCGAAAGCGGGCACACCCGGAACGATTTCGTAGCCGATGCCCAGGCTGTCGAGCCTTCGGCACTGCTCGGCGACCGCGCTGTAAAGCGAGGGATCACCGGAGTGCAGGCGGGCGACGTCATGGCCGTCGGCGTCGGCGGCGGCGATCTCGTCGATGATCTGCTCCAGCGTCAGCGGTCCGGTGTCGACGATGCGCGCTTCCGGCGGGCAGAACTCCAACAGGTCCTCGGGCATGATGGAACCGGCGTACAGGCAGACCGGGCAGCGTTGGAGCAGCCGTTGTCCACGCACCGTGATCAGGTCGGCGGCCCCGGGGCCTGCGCCGATGAAGTGGACCGTCATTCGACGGTGACCGCCCACTGGGTGATCGGCATGGCCGGGCGCCAGCCGGTGAATCCGCCCAACGACTCGCCCAGGTAGTGCTGGAAGCGGCGCAGGCCACCACCGAGGCGCAAATGACATTCCAGCAGAAGCGCTTCGGATTCCAAGGTGACGGCATTGGCCACCAGGCGTCCACCGATGGGCAGCCGTTCGAAGCAGGCTTCCAGCAGTCCCGGTTCGGTCAGGCCGCCACCGATGAAGATGACGTCCGGGTCTGGAGCGAGGTCGAAGTCATCGGGGGCATCGCCGAACACCGCGACGTCGGCGCCGAAGGCCCAGGCGTTGGCGGTGATTCGTTCTCTGCGCTCCGGCGCTGTTTCGAATGCCACTGCGCGACAACCGGGCGCGCTACGGCACCACTCCACGGCGATGCTGCCCGAACCTGAGCCGACGTCCCACAACATCTCTCCCGGGCGGGGCGCCAACGCCGCCAACGTCACCGCGCGGATACCCTGCTTGGTGATTTGCCCGTCGTGGTCGAACACGTCATCGGGCAGCGCATGAGCGGTACGCTCGTCGGGCAGGTAGCGCACGGCGATGACCGTCAGATCGTCGATGTCGTCCGGCGGGTCGGCAGCCCAGGCTTCGGCGGGACCCTCGCGGATCCGCTCCTCCGGGCCACCGAGTTGCTCGAGAACGGCGAATTCCGAAGCACCACGCCCGGTTACGGCGAGCAGGGCGGCCACCTGCCTCGGGGTCGAGGCATCGCGGCACAGCACCACGGCCTGCCCACCGCGGCGTACCGCGGTGTGCACCGGGGCGGTGACCAGGCTGATGACTTCGGTGTCCTGGGTCTGCCAGCCCATCCGGGCGCAGGCCAGGGTGACCGACGACACGTGCGGCAATACCCGGACCTGCTCGCGCCCGTGCAGGCGGATCAGCGTTCCGCCGATGCCGTGCAGCAGGGGATCTCCGCTGGCGATGACGTGGATGTCGCCCTCGGGGTCATCTACTACAGCAGGGTCGAGCAGGCTTTCCAGCGCCGGCATCATCGGACTGGGCCAGGGGCGGCGGGAGGCGATCACATTGTCGTCGAGGAGGCCGAGTTGCCGTGGCGCCCCGTAGACGACTGTTGCGCCGTGCAATTCGGCCCGGGATGCGTCGGCGAGTCCGGCCATGCCGTCCGCGCCGATGCCGACCACCACGATCATCGGCGACTCCTTCGTTTCATCACCGGGGCATCCTCCGCCACAAACCCTGAGGCAACATCTTCATCCCGAAGAACAGGGGCCGCAGTGCCCACGGCACCCAGACCGTACGCCGGCCCTTCGCGATCGCTTGCGCGGTGGCCTCGGCGACCTGCGCGGGCGTGCTGGACAGCGGGGCGGGATCCATCCCGTCGGTCATCCGGCCGATCACGAAGCCCGGCCGCACGATCAGCAGCCGAACCCCGCTGCCGTGCAACGCATCCGACAGCCCGCTGGCGAACCCGTCCAGGCCCGCCTTGGCCGAGCCGTAGACGTAGTTGGCCCGCCGCACCCGC
>CAIOYU010000405.1 GCA_903862565.1 uncultured Actinomycetes bacterium
CCGTCGTCGATGGCGTCCTGCAACGGCTTGAGCAGTACGACGCCCACGCCGCTGCCGAAAATCGTTCCGTCCGAACGGATGTCGAAGGGACGGCACCGCCCGGTCGGGGACACCATGGACCCCGGCTCGTACCAGTAGCCCACCTGGTGCGGCACCCGGATCGAGGAACCGCCGGCCAGTGCCATCTCGCACTCGCCGTTGAGGATGCTCTGGCAGGCCAGGTGGACTGCGACCAGTGACGACGAGCAGGCGGTCTGCACCGACAGCGCCGGGCCGCGCAGGTTGAACTGGTGTGCCACCCGGGTGGCCAGGTGGTCCTTGTCGGTGTTCAGCGACAGGTTGACCATGTCGAAGCTCGCGCCCTGACCGATCACCAGGTGCGGGTCGTAGTGCGACATGATGTTGTGCAGCAGATATCCGCTGGAGGAACTCGTCCCGAACACTCCGACGGTCTTGTCGTCGGTGGCCGGGTTGAAGCCGGCGTCCTCCATCGCGTGCCAGGCGGTCTGCAGGAAGAGCCGATGCTGGGGGTCGAGCATCCGTGCGGCGGCCGGGGTGAGGCCGAAGAAGTCGGCGTCGAACTCCTCGATGCCGGGCATCAGCGCTGCGCGGCGAACGTAGGACTTGTTGGCCAGGGCCTTCTCGCTGACCCCGGCGCTGAGCAGATCGTCCTCGGAGACGTCGACGATGGACTCGACGCCCGAGCGAAGGTTCCGCCAGAACTCCGACAGGGACCTGGCGCCCGGGAAGCGCCCGGCCATGCCGATGACGGCAATCGCGTTACTGCTGCTGGTCACGGTCGTCTCACCTTTCGCCGTTCGGCGGCGCGCTGACGGGCCGCGGCCCGTGTCTGGGCCCGCTCCTTCACCGCGCTGGGGCGCTCCACGGAGCTTTCGGCCAGGTCGAGCTGGCGAATGATGTCGACCGCCAGGTCGGTCAGGCTGGCGCCCTGCAGGATCAGGGCCACCGGCGGTTCCACACCGAAGTCGGCGCGAACGGAGTTTCGCATCCGCACCGCCATCAGCGAGTCCATCCCCAACTCGGTGAGGGGTTGCACGATGTCGATGGCGTTCTCGTCGGCGAAGCCCATCACCGCGGAGATCCGCTTGCGCAGGCGGGCGGTCACGGCCGGCTCCACCTCGTCGGGACCGAGTTCGCGCAGCGCCTCGAGGCCGCCCCAGTCGTCGTCGGCGTCGAGCAGGTCCAGTTCCGCGCCCAGGTTGGTGAAGTAGGCGAGCTGACGGATCTCCGGGAAAGCCTCCAGCGCGCGGTCCAGACGCAGCCGTGCCACGCCCACCTTGGTGAAGTCACCGCCCAGCACCGCCTCCAGCGCCTCGATGCCCTCGGCGGGCGACATCGGATCGATCACGCTGAACGACAGCGCGCGGGCCAGGCCCACGTCCGCCCACTGACCCCAGTGGATGCCGACGGCGGGAAGCCCGGCCGCCCGGCGCCACTCGACCAGGGCGTCGAGCCAGGAGTTGGCGCATCCGTAGGACAGCTGTCCGGGTGAGCCCAGCAGGGAGACCACCGAGGAGAACCCGGCCCACCAGTCCAGATCCCGGTCGGCGGTCGCTTCGTGCAGCCAGACCGCACCGGCTGCCTTGGGCGCCCAGATGCGGTCCAGGCTGTCCTCGGTGAGCCCGGCGACGAGTTGGTCATCGAGCACCGCGGCGGCGTGGATGACCCCGCGCAGGGGCAGGCCGGTCTGCTCGGCGGCAGCGACGAGCCGTTCGGCCACGCCTGCGGCGGCGATGTCCCCGAGTTCGGCGACGACGTCGGTGCGGCCGCCCAATTCGTCGCCCAACTCGTCGAGGACCGCTTGGGTCTCCTCCGTGGGGGCCGACCGGCCGTTGAGGACGACGCGCCCGGCGCCCCGGTCGACGAGCCAGCGGGCGACCTGCAGGCCGATGCCGCCGAGACCGCCGGTGACGATGTAGGCGCCGTCGGCCCGGACCACCGGATTCACCGGGCGCTCAGGCGCTTTCGCGCGGGAGAGCCGTTCGACGTACCGGCGGCCGCCGCGCCACGCCACCACGTCGTCCTTGGCGGAGGCGGCCAGTTCGGCGCGCAGGGCCGCCGTCGGATCGGCTGCAGCATCGCCGTCGAGGTCGACCAGCGTGGTGCGCAGTCCCGGGTGCTCGGTGGCCAGCACGCGGACCAGGCCGCGCAGGGTGCCGATGCCGGGGTTGCCCGCCCCCGCATCTGAATCTGGGCCACCGTTGACCACCAGTCCGCCCCGGCCGACCAGCCACAGGCGCGGGGAGGCGCCGTGCCAGCCGCCGGTGATCGTGCGCACCGCCGCGGAGATCGCCCACACCTTGTCGCGGGCGTAGGCCAAGGCACTCCCGGCGTCGCCGGTTGCGAACGGTCGCTGCCCGACGAAGGCGATCACTCCGGTCGGGGGCAGGTCGGGATTCGAGGCGGCCTCGGCGAAAGCCGACTGGACCGCCGACTCGTCGTTGAGGTCGGCGGTGAGCACCCGGCGGGTGGCACCGGAGAATGCGGCGGCGAATTCGCCGGCGGTCGCCTCGCTGTCGGGGCCGTCGGTGAGCAGCAGCCAACTGCCCTGGGGCTCAGTCGGCGACACTGCAGTGCCCGGCTCGGCGGGGACTTCCTCCCAGCCGACGCTGAACAGCTTCTGGGACAACGGCAATGGAACCGTGCGGCGCTGGACGCGGCGTAGGTAGACGCCGTTGACCTCGGCGAGCGGATAGCCGGCGTCGTCCAGCAGCGTGACCCGGCCGACGGCGTCGCCGCCGTCGTCGTCGATGCTCACCAGTTCGGCCCGGCAGCGTGCGCGCCGCCCGATCTCGCCGAACACCCGAATGGACTCCATAGCCACCGGCAGGTATGTCACATCACCTGCGCCGGCGAGTATTTCAGCGGGCATCGCGGCGGCGAGACCCTGCAGTGCGGCGTCGAGCATGACCGGATGCAGCACGATGCCGCGGTGCGGGGTCGCCTCGTCGGGCAGTGCGATCTCGGTCTCGGTCCACCCGCCGGGGGTCCGGACGATCCGCGACAGGGCGGCGAACGCGTGCCCGTGATGGGCGCCGGTCCGGCGCAGCGCCGAGTAGAAGTCGTTGGGCGACAGCACAGTTCCGTCGGGTGTGGCGGGCTGCGGTTCGCGCTCGGGTGTGCCGTTTCGGGCGGCCCGGACGCGGGCGACCGCGTGCCGGGTCCAGGCGCCGGCGGCCGAGCGGGAGAAGATCTCGACGCGCTTGTCGCCGCCGTCGTCGAACAGTTGGGTGGTCAGGGTCGTGTGTTCGTCCAGGGGCAGCATCTGTTCGACCTCGAGGCGGTCCACCTCGACCTCGCGGGCCGGCAGGCCGAGGGCTTCACACCCGGCCGCCAGCGCGATCTCGGCGAAGCCCGCCCCGGGCATGACCGGTAGGCCGTGCACCTTGTGGTCGGCGAGCCACGGGTGCATCTCGGTGCCGACGTCGGACTGCCACACGTGTGCACCGCCGGCGCTGACACCACCGGTGGGCAACTCGACGTGCATCCCGAGCAGTGGGTGGGAGCCGATGAGTTGCCTTCTGCCCGAACCGCTGGGCATCCAGTAATCGGTGTGCAGCCACGGGGTGGGCGGCAGGTCCACGAGGTGGTCCTGCAAGGACATACCGGGTTCCCCGGCCGTGGGGGCGGGGTTACGCGGCGGTCGCAGGGTGGCCAGCTGGGTGTGGAAAGTCAGTGTTTCGGGGTTGTCGCGGTTGATCGTGCCGAGCACCCGAACCTTCTTGGCGGGGCTGGCCGATTCCAAGGTTTCGGTGATCGCCCGGGTCAGCAGCGGATGAGGGCTGACCTCGACGAAGTTGGTGTGGTCGGCGCCCGCGGCGTGTACCGCCTGGCTGAACCGGACCGGGTTGCGCAGGTTGGCCGCCCAGTAGTCGGCGCTGTACAGCGGTGCGCTGCCGGTGTATTCGGTGGTGCTGATCATCGGGATCGTCGGCCCGGCCGGATCCAGGTGGGCGAGGGCGGCACGAAGGTCGGCCAGGATCGGATCGATGGTCGGGTGATGCGAGGCGACGTCGACCTGGATACGCCGGGCCAGAAGGCCTTTGGCGTCGACGTCGGCGACGAGCGCGTCGACCTGGTCGGGCGGTCCGGCGATCACGGTCTGCTTCGGCGCGGCGTATACCGCGATCGTGACGTCCGGGTGGCCCGCGATCAGCCGCTCGGCGGCGTGGGCGTCCAGTTCCAGCAGCGCCATCGCGCCCTGGCCGGACAGCCGGGCCATCAGCCGCGACCGGGTGGCGATCACGTCCAGGCCCTCGGCGGGAGTCAGTGCCCCGGCCACCACCGCGGCCGTGACCTCCCCCATCGAATGCCCGATGACGGCGTCGGGTTCCACACCGTAGGAGCGCCACAACTGGGTCAGCGCCAACTGCACGGCCACCAGCACCGGCTGGATCCGGTCGATGCCGACGACGTCCTCGCCGGACTCGAGCACTCCGCGCAGCGAGAATCCGACCGTCTCGGCGAAGATCGGTTCGAGTTCGTCGACCGCTTTGGCGAAGGCGGGTTCCTGGGCCAGCAGGGTCCGGCCCATGCCGGCCCACTGCGAACCCTGACCGGAATACAGGAAGACGGTGCCCGTCCCGGGTACGGCGTCGTGGGCGGCCACCACACCGGGCGCCGGTTGCCCCGCGGCCAGCGCGCGCAGACCGGCGGCCGCCTCGGTGTGGTTACGGGCGCAGACCGTGGCGACCGTGCCGAACCGGCTGCGCTGATTGAGGGTGTAGGCGAAGTCGGCCAACGGCACCGTGGCGCCGTCGCGCTCGATCCAGTCGGCCAGCATCCCGGCGTTCGCGGCGACCCGCTGGGCCGACTTCCCGGAAACCACCAGCGTCACAACGCCGGAACCCTCGGCGGCGGCCGGTGCGGATTCGGGTCCCTGTTCCAGAACCACATGAGCGTTCGTCCCGCCCATGCCGAACGAGGACACCGCGGCGCGGCGCGGGCCCCCGGTGGACGGCCACGGAACGGCTTCGGTGGGGACGAAGAACCGGGTGGCCGACGGGTCGATCGCCGGGTTCCACTGGTCGAAGTTCAGGTTCGGCGGAATGCTGCCATGCCGAAGCGCCAGAACGGCTTTGATGAGTCCGGCGATACCGGCCGCGGCCTCGAGGTGGCCGAAGTTGGTCTTGACGGCGCCCAGCGCGCACGGCGCGTCGCCTTTTCCGTACACCGCAGCCAGGGCGTCGAACTCGATCGGATCGCCCAATGCGGTTCCGGTGCCGTGGGTTTCGATGAAGTCCACCGACCCCGCCGTCACATCGGCGGAGCGCAGGGCGCGGACGAGCACGTCCCGTTGCGACGGCGCGTTCGGGGCGGTCAGGCCGTTCGACCGGCCGTCCTGATTGACCGCCGACCCGCGCACCACCGCCAGCACGCGGTCGCCGTCGCGAACAGCGTCGGTGAGGCGCTTGAGCACCACCACGCCCACGCCCTCACCGCGGACGAAGCCGTCGGCTCGGGAGTCGAACGCGTGGCACTTGCCGTGCGGCGAAAGCATTCCCCACTTCGCCAGTGCGAGTTGGGTTTCCGGGCGCAGGTTGAGGCTGACGCCGCCGGCCAGGGCCAGGTCGCTCTCGCGCATCCGCAGGCTCTGGCAGGCCAGGTGCACCGACACCAGAGACGACGAGCATGCGGTGTCGACCGCGACGGCCGGACCGCGCAGGCCCAGCAGGTAGGCGATTCGGCCGACGGTGACGCTGTGGGCGTTCCCGGTTGCCGAGTAGGCGTCGATGGTGTCGGGGTTCTCGGCGGCCGCGCTCTGGTATTCGGTGTAGTACACGCCCAGCATGACCGCCGTGCGCGACTCCCCGATCTTCTCCGGGGCGATGCCGGCATTCTCCAGTGCCTCCCAGGCCACCTCCAGGGCTACCCGCTGCTGCGGATCCATCGCCACGGCCTCGCGCGGGGAGATGCCGAAGAAATCGGCGTCGAACCCGGCGACGTCGGACAGGTAGGCGCCCCACTTGGTGGGCATCTTCCCCGGCGCCATGGGATCGGTGTCGTAGAAGGCCTCGGCGTCCCAGCGTTCGGGGGGCACCACGGTGACCGCGTCCGTACCGTTTTCCAGGAGGTCCCAGTAGGCCTCCGGCCCGCTCACGCCCCCGGGGAAGCGGCATCCGATGCCGACCACCGCGATCGGTTCGGCGCCCGCGATCCGGGACGCCTTGTCGAACTGTTCGGTGAGCGCCGTTCGCTGCTCGGCCGTCATGGCCGAAATCCGGTCGAATGTGGTTTTGATCGGCGTCTGCTTGTTCGGACTTGTCATCGGAAACCGCTCTCGGACTCGACGCTGTTGGACTCAACACTGTCGAACAGCGCATCCAGGACACTGACCGAGTCGGTGATCACCTCATTGTGGTCCTCCGACGACTGGTCCGCTTTGGGCGTCAGCAACCCTGCCACATGCGCGGCAAAGGACGAAACCGTGGGATGGTTCCACAGCATCGTCGCCGACAACTCCCTCCGCACCAGCTGCTTTGCGTCCCGGAGCAGGGTCATCGCCATCATCGAGTCCAGGCCCAACTCCGGGAACGGCGTGTCACAGTTCACCGCCGATTCCGGCATTCCCAACTCCCGGGCGAGAATCGCGCGCAGTCGCTGCCGAAGTTCGGCGACGATCTCCTCGGCCGACATCTCCGCCCAGTCCGGCACCTCGATGGGGGCCGACGAGGCATCCACGTCGGTCGTCACCGGGACCGAGTCCACCGCAGCGTACCGCAATCCCCGCAGGTCGACCCAGGTGCCGCCGTCGCGGCCCACCACCGTGACGTCGACCACGAGATCGTCCCCGGTGCCACCGCGGCGGCGCACGACGACGGTGCCGTCCGGGCCCGTGGGTGCGGCCGTCCAGTGCACTCCCTCGACGGCGGCGGGCAGTAACAGCCGAGAATCGGACCGGTCGGCGAGCCGGGCCAGGTAAACCGCGGCGTCCAGGACGGCAGCGCCCTCGAAATGGGAGCCCTGGGCGTCGCCACTCGGCGCAGCGGGCAAGGTGACCGTGCCGCTGAGCCCGCCGGGAACCGGCTCGCAGCCACGGACCGCCCAGTCGAAAGCCTGCCCGTCGACGCCGACGGCCCGCTGCAGGTCGGCGATGGCCGCGGCGGTCAGAGGTTCGCCGAGGCCGGGTTCGGTCGCGGCGTGCGCGTCCCCGTCCGGCGGCGCCGGAAGACGTTCGGCGAGGCGCGCGCTGCAGTGCCGGGTCCAGCGGTCGGCCGGGGCCCCGCGGCCGGCGCTCGACGACACCGTCACCGCGTCCCCGTCGACGCTGACCCGGATGACGCGCGGCCTGTCGACCACGATCGGGTACTCGAACCGAAGATCGGCCAGCGCCGGGGTTCCGCGTTGGGCCGCCACGGCGCACAACGTCTCCACCAGCACCGATACCGGCACCACCTCGACACCGTGCACCCGGTGGCCACCCGGATAGGGCCGGGCGTCTGGGTCCAGCAGCGCCAACCATTCGGCATCGCCGCCCTGCTCGCCGAGCAGGGTGCCGAAGACGGGTGCGCCCAACTGGTCGGCACCGGTTGCACCGCCGGACAACAGGCTGTCGATCACGGGCATCGGCGCCCGCATCCCGTAGGCGTCGGCGAGCCGGCTCCAGTCCGCCGCGACCACGACCGACTGCACGCCGGCGTCCGGGCTGAGCACCGCCGGGAGCAGCCGGATCGCCACGTCGTTGGGCATCGGCAGCAATCCGGCCGATTTCGTCGACGGCTGTGCGTCGGCCCAGCTCTTCCACAGGCCCCAGTCGACGACCGTGGCGGGCAGCCCCAGGGCCCGGCGCGCGTAGGCCAGTGTGTCGAGGAAGGCGTTGGCCGCGGTGTAGTGCCCCAGCCAGCGGGAGCCGATGATGCCGGTGACCGAGGAGAACAGCACGAAGCGGTGTATCGGGGTGGTCAGCGACAGCGTGTGCAGCACGGCCGCGGCATCCAGCTTGGGCCGGAACATGGTGGTCACGTCGAGGTCGGTCATCTCGCTGATCAGCGCTTCGGTCCCGGCCAGCGCCGCCAGGTACACCCCGTCCAGCGGTGGCAGATCGGCCCCGAACCGGTCGAACAGCGCGCTCATCGCGGCGTGGTCGGCGGCGTCGGCGGCCACCTCCACCAGTGTCGTGCCCAGGCCGGCCAGTTCAGTTGCGAGCTCACCCAGCCCGTTGCCGCGGCGCGATACCGCGACGACGGTCGAGGCGCCCATCTCGGCGAGTTGGCGGATCAGGTAGGGCCCGACGTTGCCGGTCGCGCCGATCACCAGGTGGCTGGTGCCCCCCTCGAGGCGGGTCAGCCCGACCGCCGGGGCCGGCTGGGGTTCGAGTCGGGGCACGTGGCGTGTGCCGCGGCGGTACACCGCTTGATCGTCGGGTCCGGCATCGGCCGCCTCGGCCGACACCCAGCGCGCCACCAGTTCGGCGGGCACCGCGTCGTCGACGTCGAGGATTCCCGACCAGAACTCGGGGTGCTCCAGCCTGATGGTGCGCGCCATGCCCCAGAGGACGGCGTGCACCGGATCGGCCCGATCGCCCTCGGTGAGGGGTTGGGCATTGCGGGTGACGATCAACAGCTTCGGGGGTTCGGCCGTCCCGGCCAGCACCGTGACCAGCCGGCGGGCGTCGTTGAAGAGGCGGTATCCCGCCGCCACGTCGAGGCGGCCCGACTGTGCGGACGGGGCGAAGACGACGTGGTCCACGCCGGCCAGTGCCGCCCGCAGTGCGGCGTCGTCCCCGACGCTCTCGACGGTCAGCGCCCGTGCGTTCCCGCCCAGTAGTCGGGCCAGGTCCGCGTCGGCGTGCCCACCGTCGCCCAGCACCAGCCACGACCGGCCTGGGGTGTCGTGCGCGCCGGCCAGCGGCCGGGCCGGCCAGGCCAGCGCGTGGAACCAGTCGGTGTCCCCCGTGCGGTCCCCCGTGCGGTCCCCCGTGCGATCCCCCGTGCGGTCGCGGCGTTCCGGGGAACTCGAGGTGAGCCAGTGCCGGGTGTGGTGCCAGGGCGTGGCCGGAATCCGCGGGTGCGGTTCGGCGGGGTGGACGACCTTGGGCGGGCGGACGGTATGGGTGGCGTTGAGGTTGGCCCGGAAGGTGAAGGTGTCGTTGGTGTCGCGCAGCAGTGTCGCGATGGTGTGGTGGTGGCGGTCGTCGAGCGTCTCGTCGATCGCGTAGGCGAGCAACGGGTGCGGGCTGACCTCGACGAAGGTGGCGTGGTCTGCACCGGCCGCGGCCACCGCCTGGGTGAAGCGCACCGGGTTGCGCAGGTTGGCCACCCAGTGCTCGGCGTCGAACGTGGCGTCCGCGCGGTCGGCGGTGGTGACGAACACCGGGATGCTCGGCGGTTGCGGATTCAGGTCGGCCAGTTCGGTGCGCAGCTCGGGCAGCACCGGGTCGATGATCGGGTGATGGGAGGCGACGTCGACCTGTACCCGGCGGGCCAGGCGGTCCTGGGCTTCCACCACCGCGATCACGGCATCGACCTCCGCGGGTGGACCGGCGATCACGACCTGGCGGGGTGCCGCGTACACCGCGACCGTCAC
Organism: uncultured Actinomycetes bacterium; assembly: GCA_903862565.1. Classification (GTDB taxonomy): domain Bacteria; phylum Actinomycetota; class Actinomycetes; order Mycobacteriales; family Mycobacteriaceae; genus Mycobacterium. The sequence continues at coordinate 9,547 of CAIOYU010000405.1, forward strand.
CCCGGGGTAACCGGTGAGCAACTCCTCGGCGCTGTCGGCGTCGAGTTCGAGCAGCGCCATCGCGCCCTGACCCGACAATCGGGACATCAGCCGCGACCGGGTGGCGATCACCTTCACCCCGTAGGCGGGGCTCAGCGCCCCGGCCACCACCGCGGCCGTCACCTCGCCCATGGAATGCCCGATCACCGCGTCCGGGGACACGCCGTTGGCGCGCCACAGCGCGGTCAGCGCCAGTTGCATCCCCACCAGAACCGGCTGGATCCGGTCGATGCCGACCACCGGTTCACCGGACTCGAGCACCGCACGCAGCGAGAAGCCCGCATGCTCGACGAACGCCGACTCCAATTCGTCGACGGCCGCGGCGAAGGCCGGTTCGTCGGCCAGCAGCGCGCGACCCATGCCGGCCCACTGTGACCCCTGACCGGAGTAGACGAACACCGTCCCGGTGCCGCACGGTCCGGTGTGCGGTCCGGCCACCCCGGGCGCCGGGTATCCGCCGGCCACCGCGCGGAGTCCGGCCACCGCCTGGGCGCGGCTGCCCGCGGTGACGGTGGCGAACCGGGACTGCTGGGCCCGGTGGTGGTTGAGCGTGTGGGCGATGTCGGCGAGGGGGACGTCCGCACCGGCGTCCTCCATCCAGTCAGCCAGCCGCTGGGCCAGCGAGGCGATCCGCTCCGGCGTCTTACCGGTGAGCACCAGCGTGGTGATGGAGGGCGTCGTGATCAGAGCCTCCGGCGCGTCGGCCTCGGTGACCGGCGCAGAGGCCGGCGCCTGCTCGATCAGGATGTGGGCGTTGGTGCCGCTGACACCGAAGGACGAGACCGCGGCCCGGCGGGGCCGGTCCACGCGCGGCCAGTCCATCGGCTCCGCGGCGATCGTGAAGCGGCTGGCACCGGGACCGGCGTTGGGGGTCAGCCGGGTGAAGTGCAGCAGTTTCGGGATGTGCGCATGGTGCACGCTCAGGACGGCCTTGATGAAGCCGGTGACCCCGGCGGCGGACTCCAGGTGGCCGAGGTTCGTCTTGACCGATCCGAGGACCAGGGGTGCAGCCCCGGCGCGGTCGCCGTAGACCGCGCTGAGTGCGTCCAGTTCGATCGGGTCGCCCAGGGGGGTGCCGGTGCCGTGCGCCTCGATGTAGTCGACGTCGGAGGGAGCCAGGCGGGCCGCGTGCAGCGCCTGGCGCATCAAGGCCTGCTGGGCCGGTCCGTTCGGGACGGTCTGACCGCTGCTGGCTCCGTCCTGATTCACCGCCGAACCGCGCACCACGGCCAGCACCCGGTCGCCGTCACGCTGGGCGTCGGTGAGGCGCTTGAGCACCACGACACCACAACCTTCGCTTCGCACATAGCCTTTCGCGTCGGCGTCGAAGCTCTTGCACAGGCCGTCGGAGGCGAGCATGCCGAACCGCGAGCAGGCGATGCTGTTCTCCGGACTCAGGATCAGGTTGACACCGGCCGCCAGGGCGTAGTCGCTCTCCCCCCGGCGCAGGCTCTCGCAGGCCAGGTGGATCGAGACCAGCGACGACGAACAGGCGGTGTCCAGAACCACCGCCGGGCCGCGGGCGCCGAGGAAGTACGACAGCCGGCCCGCGGCGAAGTTCGGGGCACTGCCGAATGGGATGTAGGCGTCGATGTCTTCCCGGCGGAGTTTCCCGGCCACCGAGTGGTAGTAGTCGCTGGTGGTCATCCCAATGAAGACCCCGGTCTGGGTACCCCGGATCGACAGCGGGTTGATGCCCGCGTATTCCAGTGCCTCCCAGGCCACTTCCAGCAGCAGGCGCTGCTGCGGATCCACTCCGGCCGCCTCGCGCGGGGAGATGTTGAAGAACTCCGCGTCGAATTCGTCGGGGCTCCACGAGGTCAGGAAACCGCCCTCGCGGTTGCAGATGGTGCCCGGCGCCGTGTAGTCCTCGGAGTACAGGTCGTCGGCGTCCCACCGGTCGGCCGGAACGCGGACGACACCGCTTGCGCCGTCCTGCAACAACTTCCAGAAGCCGTCGGCGTTGTCGACGCCCCCGGGCAGCCGGCACCCGATGCCCACCACGGCGATCGGCTCAGTGCCGGCCTTCTCCGCAATCTCCAGACGAGCCGTCAGGTCGTCGATCTTGCGCAGTGCCTCGGTGATGATCGCCCTGCGATCAGGCGTTGCGGCAGTCATGGATTAGCTCAATCTCTCGGATAGTTTCTGCAGGAGTTCGTCTTCGGCGAGATCGTCGTAGTCGTCCAGGCTTTCGTCGTCGGCAGCGCCTGCGGTTTCGGGCAGCAGCGTCGCGAGGTATCCGGCCAGCGTCTCGACGGTGGGATAGTCGAAGACCACCGACGCCGGCAGGTCTTCGCCGAGGGTCTCGCTGAGCCGTTGCCGAAGGTTGACGCTCATCAGCGAATTCATGCCGCTCTGGAAGAACCCGCTGGACCGGTCGAGCATGTCGGCCGGCTGGCCCATGGACTCGGCCACCAGTGTTGCCACCCGCTCGGTCAGCAGATCCATGCGCAGCGCCGGGTCGCAGCTCTCCAGTGCCACGCGGAACTCGGTCAGCTCACCCTGCCCGGCGTCGGAGCCGGGTTGGGCCAGCAGGTCGTCGATGATGTGCAGCGGGGTGCGGGTCCGGTAGGCGCTGGCAAGTCGGTTCCAGTCCGCGGCGACGACGGTGGCGCGCACCGGCGCGTCGGGTCCGGCCGCCATCGCAAGTGCCCGGATGGCGAGGTCGTCGGGCAACGGCAGCAGGCCCGACTCCAGGGTGACCTCTTTCTCGAAGCCGGACTGGTTGTCGGCCAACGACTTCCACAGTCCCCAGTTGACCGCGGTGGCCGGCAGCCCGGCCGCCCGGCGGGCGAATGCCAAGGTGTCCAGGAAGGTGGTGGTGGCGGCGTAGTGGGCCAGCCACCGCGAGCCCAGCACGCCCGAAATCGAGGAGAAGAGCACGAAGTGGCGCACCGGATGCTTGAGCGAGAGGGTGTGCAGCAGCGCCGCCGCGTCCAGTTTCGGCCGGAACATCACCGCCACGTCGTCGTCGGTCATGTCCCGCAGAGTGACCGGCCCGCCGGCGAACGCCGCGAGGTAGATGCCGGCCAGCGGTGGTAGATCATCGCCGAATCGGTCGAACAGAGCAGACAGCGCGCCCTCGTCGGAGGTGTCGGCCGCCACGGTCACCAGTTGCACCCCGCGTTCGGCCAGGCTGCCCGCCAGGGCGTCGAGGCGCGAGCCCGGATTGCGTGACACCGCGACGACGGTCGTGGCGCCCATGTCGGCGAGTTGCCCGATCAGAGAGGGGCCGATGTTGCCCGTCGCGCCGATGACGAGATGGCTGGTATTCGGCTCCAGTGCCACACCGGCCTGGGGCGGGGCGGCCGGGAGCAGGCGTGGAACGCGCCGCACTCCGGCCCGGTAGACCACCTGGTCCTCGCCGTTGCTGCGCTGCACCTCCGAGATCACCCACGCCGCAACGCGTTCGGCGGGCACCGACTCGTCGAGGTCGATGATGCCGCCCCAGATCTCGGGGTGCTCCAGGGCCAGTGTTCGGCCCAGACCCCACAGCACGGCCTGCGCCGGGTTGGCCCGATCGCCGGGTTCGACGGGCTGAGCGTTGCGCGTCACCAGGACGAGTTTCGGGGGCAACGGCCGGTCGGCCAGCGCGACGGCCAAAGTCCTTGCCGCAGTGAAGATCCGGTAGGCCGACTCCGTTCCCGTACCGGTGGCCTCGGGTGCATAGAGCACATGGGTGATCCCGGACAGCTCGGCCAGTACCGCATCGGGGTCGTCGGCGAGCATCGCCGCCGGCCGCACCGTGACTGCGCCGTCCCCGCCCAGCAAGCGGCCCATCTCTTCGCCAAGGGCCGCATTCCCCAGCACCAGCCACGAGCCGTCTGCACGGCCGGAATCCCCGGCCAATTCGGCTGGCGGCCAATGGAGTTCGCTCACCCACTCGGCGGGCACGAGACCGTCGGGGTACCGGTGCGACCCGGCGCTCCCGGTCCGCTGGCGTGCCGGCGGCCGGGCCACCCAATGACGGGCGTGCTGCCACGGCGTGGTCGGCAGCTGCGGGTGGGGCCCGGGCGGATGCGGTGTCGTCGGCGGGTGGGTGATGTGGGCGGCGTTGAGGTTGGTGTGAAACGTCACCGTGTCGTCGGCGTCACGGGTCAGGGTGGACAGGATGTGGTGGTGGACATCGGCGAGGGTGTCGGCGATGGCGTGGGTGAGCATCGGGTTGGGGCTGATCTCGATGAACGTGCCGTACTCGGCGGCCGCGGCGCTCACCGCCCGGCGCAGCAGCACCGGCCGGCGCACGTTGGCCACCCAGTACTCGGCGTCCAGCACCGGCGTCACGTACGGATCCTCGCCGACGGTGGAGAACATCGGGAGGGAGGGAACACGCGGGGACAGATCGGCCAGCTCGGCACGCAGCGGTTCGCACACCGGATCCATCAGCGCGGTGTGTGAGGCCACCTCCATGTTGACCCGCCGCGCGAACCGGTTGGCTGCGGTCTGTGCGGCCAGCAGTGCCTCGATCTTCTCGACCGGGCCCGCGACGACGGTCTGGCGCGGCGACAGACAGCCCGCCACCTCGACACCCGGGTAGTCGGCGATGAGCGCGCCGACGGTCGCGTCGTCCCCATCGAGAAGTGCCACCGCACCGGAGCCGCCCTGCTGTTCCATCAGACGCGAGCGGACGGCGATCACCCGCAGACCCTCGGCGGGGGTCAGCGCCCCCGCGACGACGGCCGCGGTGATCTCCCCCATCGACTGCCCGACCACCGCATCGGGATGCACCCCGTAGGAGCGCCACAGCGCGGTGAGAGCCAGCTGTATCCCCATCACCAGCGGTTGCACCCGAGCGTCCCCGCGCACCGCCTCGCCTCCGGCGAGCACCTGCTGCAGGGAGAAGCCCACCTGTTCGGCGAACACCGGCTCCAACTCGGCCACCGCCGCGGCGAAGGCGGGTTCTTCGGCCAGCAACCGCCGGCCCATGCCCGCCCACTGCGACCCCTGCCCGGAGTAGACGAACACCGTGCCCGGCCGGCACGGGCCCCGATGCGGTCCGACCACTCCCGCCGCGGACTGACCGGCGGCCAGCGCGGCCAGCCCGGCCAGTGCCTGATCCCGATCTCTGGCGCACACCGTGGCGAACAGCCGTTCCCGGGTCCGGTGATGGTTGAGGGTGTGGGCCACCTCGTCCACACCCACGTGCGCGCCCGAGCGCTGCCACCACTGGGCCACCGCTGCGGCCACCGCGGCAATCCGGGCCGGGGTCTTGCCCCCGACCACCAGGGTGCTCACCGCCGGCGGCTCCTCCGCGGGCTGCGCGACGGCGGGCGCGGGCGCCTGCTCCAACACGACGTGCGAGTTGGTTCCGCCGAATCCGAACGACGACACCCCCGCGCGGCGTGGCCGACCCCGGTCGGGCCATTGTGTTTGTGAATCAACAACTTTCAGTCGCAGCTTCGCGAAGGGGATGTGCGGATTGGGGTTCGCGTAGCCGATCGTCGCCGGAATGGACCCGCGGTCCAGGGCCAGCACCGCTTTGGCCAGTCCCGCGATTCCGGCGGCAGCCTCCAGGTGGCCCAGGTTGGTCTTCACCGATCCGATGAGCAGGGGTTCCTGCGCCGGGCGGCCCCGGCCCAGGACCGTGCCCAGCGCCCGCGCTTCGATGGGATCACCCAGTGCGGTCCCTGTGCCGTGGGCCTCCACGTAGTCCACGTCGCGGGCGTCGACGCCCGCGTTGGCGTAGGCCGAGCGCAACACCGCCATCTGCGCGGCGGGGTTGGGAGCCATCAGCCCGTTGGAACGGCCGTCCTGGTTGACCGCCGATCCCCGGATCACCGCCAGCACCCGATCGCCATCGCGCACGGCGTCGGACAGGCGCTTGAGTACCACGACAGCGGCGCCCTCGGCGCGCACGAAACCGTCGGCGGCCGCGTCGAACGTGTGGCACCGGCCCGACTGCGACAGCATCTCCGCGGAATCGAATCCCCTTGTCGGCGCTGGTGACAACACCACGTTGACCCCGGCGGCCAACGCTACGTCGGACTCCCCCGACCGCAGGCTCTGACCGGCCAGATGCACCGCGACCAACGACGACGAACAGGCCGTGTCCACCGTCACCGACGGGCCCCGCAAGTCGTAGTGGTAGGACACCCGGTTGGCGATGATGCTCAGCGCACCGCCAGTGCCCGACCAGGCATCCAACTCCGTCAGGTCGGCCGAGGCCAGCGTCCAGTAGTCGGGCGAGCACGCTCCGGCGAAGACACCGGTGCGGGTCTCGGCCAGCGAATCAGCCGGAATACCGGCATGGTCGAGGGCTTCCTGGGTCACCTCCAACAGCAGTCGCTGCTGGGGATCCATCTTGTCGGCCTCCCCCGACGGTATCTCGAAGTACTCGGCGTCGAAGCCGGCGACGTCGTCGAGGAATCCGCCCCAGCGGGTGATCGAGGCCAGCACCGCGGCCTCCTGCGCCGAGCCGTCGTCGAACCACTCCCACCGCTCGGCCGGCACCTCACCGACTCCGCAGTTGCCCTCGACTAGCAAGTCCCACAGGTCATCCGGGCTCTGCACCCCGCCCGGGAAACGGCAGCCCAAACCGATCACCGCGATGGGCTCGCGCTCCCCGAGCACTCGATCGGCGCCGGCGGGCACCCACACCGGTTCCACCTCACCGCCGGTCAGGAACTTCGACAGTGCCTCCACAGTCGGGTACTGCCAGAACTCCACCGGCGACACCGGCTTGCCCAGCAACTCCGACAGGTGCCCGGTGAGCAGTACCGCATCCCGGGAGCCCACTCCCAGGTCATGCATGGACGCACCGCGGTGAATCTGGTCGGGATCGCAGCCGAGGGTGGTGACCAGGTAGTCGGTCATCCAGCGCCGGACGCCGTTCTCGTCCAACTCCGGGGTCAACTCCGAACTCACGTAGCGTCCAGACGGCTGAAGTGCCCCAGCCGGTACCGCTCCGCGGACGCCGACCGGCGCACCTTCCCACTGGTCGTGACAGGAATCGAACCCGGCCCGACCAGGACCAGATCAGCTACCCGCACCCCGTGGGCCTTCGAAATCGCGGCTGACACTTGGGTTTTGAGACCAGATAATTCGGGGGTCTTCGTCTTCAGTTCGGCGACGACCACGAGCCGCTCGCTCCCGCCGTCGGGGACGGACACGGCCGCCACCCGCCCGCCGGTGACCTTGGCGACGGTGGCCTCGATGTCGTCGGGATAGTGGTTGCGCCCGTCGACGATCAGCAGATCCTTCATCCGGCCGATGATGTACAACTCACCGTCGAACATCACCCCCAGATCCCCTGACTTGAGCCAGGGCCCGGTCGGGCTGCCCGCCGCCAACTGTCCGTTGAACACCTGCTCGGACAGTTCCGGATTGTGCCAGTACCCGGCCGCGATCTGCGGACCGTGAACCCAGACCTCACCCACTTCGCCGGGGGACTTCTCCCGCCGCGTCTCCGGGTCGACGATCCGGAAGTCACAGGACCGGGGGGCCCCGTGACTGACCAGTTCGGACCCGCCCGTCCCACACACCTCGGCGTGCCCGGCGGTCAACTTGTCGGTGTCGAACCGCACCTCAGCGGGTGGTCGCCCACCGGGCGAGGACGCCACGTAGACCGTCGCTTCGGCCATGCCCCAGGTTGTCCGCATCGCCGAGTCGGGCAGGCCGAACGCCGCGAAGCGCTCATTGAAGCGCCGGACCGTCGAGCCGCGCACCCGCTCGGCGCCGTTGATCAGTACCGCCGCCCGGCTCAGGTCCAGACCGGCCATGTCTTCGTCGGAGGTCCGGGCCATGAGGACCTCGTAGGCGAAGTTGGGGCCGGCGGTGAACACGTTGGGGTGGGCCGCGATGTGCTGCAGCCAGCGCACCGGTTTCTGCAGGAAGGACACCGGGCTCATCAGCACGGCCGAACATCCGCTGTACAGCGGGATGAAGATGCCGACGACCATTCCCATGTCGTGATAGAACGGCGCCCACGAGACCACCGTGAGGTGCCTCGGCGACACGGTGCCGAGGGCCTCGAGGTAGTCGGGGAACGCCTGTTCCAGATTCGCGGCGACGTTCGCGTGGGTCATCGACACACCGGCCGGACGGCGGGTCGACCCGGAGGTGTACTGCAGGTAGGCGATCTTCGGCGGCGACGGCACCGCAGGGGATGCCGGCGGGGAGTTCACGCCTGAGAAGAAGTCCAGCGCATCGACTTCGATGACCCGCGGGGGCCGCTGGCCCGGCTGTGCGTGGATATAGGTTCTGACCTCGTCGACGACCGCCGAGGTGGTCAGGACGGCGACCGGCGTGCTGTCCGTCATCGCTCCCGACACGCGTTCGTCATGCTGGCCCGGTTGCGGCACCGAGAGTGGAACGGCGATGAACCCGGCCTGAATCGCTCCGAGGAAGCCGACGATGTAGTCGAGGCCCTGCGGTGCCAGCACCATGGCCCGGTCGCCGGGTGAGCCGTGGTGCGACAACTGATCGGCGACCACCAGCACCCGGTCACGCAGTTCAGACCAGGTGATGCTCTCTGCCGTTCCGGCGGGGTCGGACTCGTAGTCGTAGAACGTGTAGGCGGTGTCGTCGGGCTGCTCGTCAGCCCTGCGCTCGATCAGTTCGGGGACCGTCGTCTCGCTCACCGCGTGGAAACCTTCCTGAGCGTCGGCGGTTGTGCCGTCGCACTCTAGCGGAGACTTCACCGCCCGGGCGGTGTTGCAAGCCATGGTCACTGATCGTCCAACCGGCGTAGCCGGCCCGACTGGTACAGCTCCAGAGAAGCCTTCCGGCGAACCTTGCCGCTCGTCGTTATCGGAAGCGAACGTGGCGCCACGAACATCGCGTCCGTCACCCGGACTCCGTGGGCGCGGGAAACGGCGTTGGTGACCTGCTGTCGCATGGTCTGGAGTCGCTCCGGTTCGGACTCCTTGACTTCGGCGATCACGATGAGCTTCTCGGTGCTCTCGTCAGCCACCGCGACCGCAGCCACCCTGCCCCCGGTGATCTTCACGACCGTGGCCTCGATGTCATCGGGATAGTGGTTGCGTCCGTCGACGATCAGCAGATCCTTGAGCCGCCCGATGATGAACAACTCGCCTTCGAACATCACCGCGAGATCCCCGGTCCGCAACCAGCGGCCCGCCGACTCGGTGTTCGCCAGCTGACCGTTGAACGTCCGCTCGGTCGCCTCCGGGTTGCGCCAATAGCCCGACCCGACCTGGTCGCCCTGCATCCAGAGTTCCCCGACCTCGCCGGCTGGTTTCTCCAGCCGCGTCTCGGGATCGACCACCCGCAGCTCGCAGGTGCGCGGCGTGCCGACAGTCACCAGCACGCTGCAATTCGGCGCATCGGTCGCGCCCTCGACGCACTCCTCGGCATACCCGGCCGCCAGCTTCTCGGTATCGAAACGCCGCACCGTCGGCGCCCTGCCGCCGGCCGAGGCCACCACGAACACCGCCGCCTCGGCCATCCCCAGGGTGGGCCGCATCGACCAATCCGCCAGACCGTAGGGACCGAACCGGTCCTGGAACCGCCGCAGGGTCGAAGCGAGAACACGCTCGCCGCCGTTGATCATCACCAGCACGCCGCCCAGATCCAGCCCGGCCAGGTCGGCATCGGCGCTGCGGGCCGCGGCGAGGTCGAAGGCGAAATTCGGTCCTGCGGAGAACACGCTGGTGTGTGCGGCCATCTGCTGGATCCAGCGCACCGGCTTCTGCATGAACGCCACCGGGCTCATCAACACCCCGGGCCGGCCCGTGCACAGCGGGCAGAACACCCCCTGGATCAAGCCCATGTCGTGATAGAGCGGCGCCCACGACACGACGGTCATATCAGCGGGCGCCGTGCCGCCGAAATCTTCGAAGTATTCGGTGATCGCCTGCTCGATGTTGACGATGGCGTTCTTGTGGGTGATCTCCACGCCGGCCGGCTGCCGGGTCGAGCCAGAGGTGTACTGCAGATAGGCGATCGCGGGGAACTTCTGCACTGCAACAGGATTGGCCGGGGACGCAAAGTCCAGGGCGTCCACTTCGATGACCCGTGGGGCGCGCTGTCCGGTCTGGGCCTGGGCGTATTTGCGGACTTCGTCGACGACGGCGGAGGTGGTCAGCACGGCGGCCGGCGAGCAGTCCCGCAACGCGCTGGCGACCCGTTCATCGTGCTGGCCCGGCTGCGGAACCGAGAGCGGCACGGCGATGAAACCGGCCTGGATCGCACCGAGGAAGCCGATGACGTACTCCAGCCCCTGCGGCGCCAGGATCGCCGCCCGGTCACCGGGGGCCCCGTGCTTGGAGAGCTGTTCGGCGACCACGTCCGCCTGGTCACGAAGCTCCGACCAGGTGAGGCTCTCGGCCGCACCGGCGGGGTCGGCGTCATAGTCGACGAACGTGAAGGCGACGTCGTCGGCTTGTTCCGCGGCTCGTTGCGCGAGCAAGGCGGGTATGAGGAATTCGGTCTCCGGCATCAGGTCATCCCTTTTCATCGTCGCGTCCAGTTCGTGGCAAATCGCCGGTCTCACAGCAGCGGCTCACAGCAGCGGCGTGGACTCGATGCTGTCGAACAGCGAATCCAGCACGCTGGCCGTTGCGTCGGCGCTCGCGTCGTCGTCCTCGTCGTCCGGATAGGCATCCGGCTGGAGCTGCTTGGCCAGATAGTTCGAGAACGTCGCGATCGTGGGGTGATTCCAGAGCATCGTCGCCGACAGTTCCATGCCGACGAGTTCCTCGGCCTGGCGCCGGATCGACATGGCCATCACGGAGTTCAGGCCCATCTCGGCGAAGGGGCGATCCAGCTCGACCTCGTCCTCGGGCAGGTGCAGTTCACCGGCCAGGATCGCCCTCATACCGGCTTGAAGTTCGGTGCGCAGATCCTCCGGTGAGGTCAGCGACCAGTCCCGGGCGGGACGCGAGATCACGTTGGCGGCCGACAACGCGGCCTCCGCGGACTGCATCGGGGCCATCACCACTTGAGCGAGGTCGTAGCGGGTGACGTACTCCCAGGCCGCGAAGGCCTCGGCCGGGTTGACCGGGCGGGAGCCCATCCGCTCCAACTCCTGAACGACGACGTGGGCTTCCTTGGCGAACCCCAGTCCCTGCCAGGCCACCCAGTCCAGGCTCACGGTGTTGCACCCCAGCCGATGGCGGGCCCGGGCCAGGCAGTCCAGGTAGGCATTTCCGGCCGCGTAGGCCGCTTGGCCGGGAACGCCGAAAACGGCTCCGGCAGAAGCGATCAGGAACAGGAAGTCGACGCTGCCCGGCGGGAAGACCTGGTTGAGTGCCTGCGCACCGGCGATCTTCGGCCAGACGGTGCGCTCGACGCGGCTGGTGTCGAGTTCCGTCACGAGTTGGCCCTCGGTCAGCCCGGCAGCGTGGATGACGCCGAGGATCGGCGGGTGGCCATCGTCGGTCCGCTTGTCCACCAGCGCCCGCACGGCGTCCGGCGATCCGGTGTCGAGGCTCACGACATCGACGGAGACACCGCGCATCTCGAGGCCGCGCACCGCCGCAATGCGCCGGCGGGTGTCCGCCGGAAGGGTGGTGTCATCCCACCCACGGCGGGGCGGCAGCGCCGTCCGGCCGGCCAGCACCAGACGCCGCGCGCCACGGTCGACGAGCCAGTCCGCCATCAGCAGGCCGAGTTCACCCAGGCCGCCGGTGATCAGGTACGCCCCTTCCGGCCGGCAGCGTAGTGGTTCGCGCGTCGACTCGCCGGACAGTGGGGCCAGCGCCGCGGCGAGGAACTCCCCGTTACGCAGCAACAACGTTGCTTTGGCCGGATGGTGCAGAACCTCCGAGAGGGCCAGCGCGCAGTCCGCGGGGTCGTCTCCGGCCGGGATGTCGACCAGCCCGCCCCAGAGTTGGGGCTGTTCGGCGCCGATGACACCCGACAGTCCCCACAGGGAACTCTGGCGCAGCGCCTCGTCGGTGCCGGCGTCGTACACCCCATGGGTGAGGATCCACAGGGTCGCCGGGTGGCGGTATTCCCGCTCGGCCAACTTCGCCACCAGTGCACCGACCTCGGCGGTCAGTCGGACGGCGGTGTCGACGTCGGTCTCGGGGTTCCCGGTCTCGCCCGGACCGGCCACGTAAACGACGTAGCGGGCGTGGGCGATGTCGGCCTCGGGATAGCCCAGCACCGCGAATCGATCGCGCAGGGCTTGGGCCGCCTGGCTTGCACCGACCACGGCCAGCGGAGCGGGCGCAGCGACGGTCGCTTCGCCATCGGTGTCGAGAATCCTTGGCTGCCAGTCGATCTGGTGAGCGATGGTCCGTGGATCGGCGAACGTCAGCCCGGTTCCGGGCGCAACCGTCGAATACTCGAGCCCGCGGAGATCGGCGAGCACCTGCCCGTCGGTGGCCCGCAGTTCGACGTCGACGGTGAGGTCGTCTCCCGGCCGCTGGCGAATCTCGATGACGCCCAAGCCTTCCGGCAGGTCCATCGCCGGCGCGGTTGCCGCAACGCTGAAACCCTCCAGCGCGGTGGGCAGCATCGGGCCGGAGTTCGACCCGTCGACCAGTCGCGCCATGTCCAGCGCCGCGTCGAGCAGCGCCGGCAGCCCGAGGTCGGGAACCCGGACGTCCGCACGCAGCCTGCCCGCCGTCGACTCGTGGGAGTCCAGCGACCACTCGAACGCCTGTCCCTCGACGCCCCAGTCCCGATAGATCTCGACCAGCGCGGCCGGATCGTGGCCGGTGTTCTCGAGGGCCGCGCCGGCGGGGTCGTAGTCGGAGCCTGGGACGGACTCCGGCAGCCGGTGCGACAACCGTGCGCTCGCATGCCGAACCCATTGGGGTTCGGCGTCGGGGTCGGCGCCGGTCTCCTCCGCGGCGACCGCCGAGGAGATGGTCACGGTCTGGCCGTCGGAGAACACCTGGACCACCCGCGGTCGGTCGAACACGACCGGACTCTCGAGGCGGACATCCTCGACCGCCGAGGCACCGCATTCGGCGGCAGCCACTGCAAGTGTCTGCAGCAGAACGGAGGTCGGCACCACCTCGACGCCATCGATACGACGGAAACCCTTGTACGGCTTGGCAGTTGCCACCAGCCGCGCCTGCCATAGATGCGCGGGCACAGCTCCGCCGACCGGAATGTGCCCGCCGAGCAGGGTGCCCGGACGCGCAACGGTCCCTTCCGACGACGTGTTCAGCTTCTTGATCGCCCAGTGGTGAGTGGGGTGCCACGGGGTTGTCGGCAGTGCGATGTGCGGTTCGGGCAGGTGGGGTGTGGTGGGCGGATGAACGGTGTGGGTGGCGTTCAGATGGGTGTGAAAGGCGATGGTGTCGTCGGCGTCCCGGGAGAGGGTGGCCACGGCGTGGTGGTGCGTGCTGGTCAGCGTGTCATCGATCGCGTAGGTGAGGATCGGATTGGGGCTGACCTCGATGAACGTCCCGTAGTCGGCCGCGGCGGTGATCGCGCGTTCGAAGTTCACCGGGCGGCGGACGTTGTCGGCCCAGTAGTCGGCGTCCACGACCGAGACATCTGCCGGGTCGTTGACCGTGGAGATGAACGGGATGACGGGCGTCCGGGGCGTCAGGTCAGCCAATTCCTGGCGCAGTTCGCCCAGGACCGGATCCATCAGTGCGGTGTGGGAGGCCAGTTCCATGTTGACCCGGCGCGCGAAGCGGTCCTGCGCGGTCTGGTCGGCCAGGAAGTCCTCGACCTGCTCGACGGGACCGGCGACGACGCTCTGACGCGGGGACAGGTAGCCGGCGACTTCGACCCCGGGATAGCCGGTGACGGCCTCGGCGGTGGCCTCCCCGTCCAGTTCGACCAGTCCGACCGCACCCTGCCCGCCGAGCTTGGCCATCAGCCGTGAGCGGGTGGCGATGACGCGCAGGCCCTCGGCGGTGCTGAGGGCTCCGGCGACCACCGCGGCCGTGACCTCGCCCATCGAGTGGCCGATGACCGCGTCCGGGACGACGCCGTAGGAGCGCCACAGCGCGGTGAGGGCGAGTTGCAGACCCATCAGGACCGGTTGCACGCGGGCATCCCCGGTGACCGTCTCGCCCTCGACGAGGACCTGGCGCAGCGAGAAGCCGACCTGTTCGACGAAGACCGGGTCGATGTCGTCGATGGCGCCGGCGAACGCAGGTTCGTCGACCAGCAACTGGCGGGCCATGCCCGGCCACTGCGAGCCCTGACCCGAGAAGACGAACACCGTTCCCTGCCGGCACTGTCCGCGGTGGGCGCCGGCCACACCGGGTGCGGTGCGACCCTCGGCCAGTGCCCGCAGGCCGTTGACCACCTGGTCGCGGTCTCGGCCGCACACCGTGGCGAACTGCCCGTAGCGCGCCCGGTGGTGGTTGACGGTGTGGGCCACCTCGGACAGGGGGACCTCGGAACCGGCGCCGTCCATCCAGTCGGCGAGCATCCCCGCCAGCGCGGCGATGCGGGCCGGGGTCTTACCCGAGACCACCAACGTGGTCACCACCGGCGAATCCGCTGGTGTGGGCGGCTGGGCGGGGGCCTGCGCCGGAGCCTGTTCGATGACCACGTGAGCATTGGTGCCGCCGAACCCGAAGGAGGACACCCCCGCCCGGCGCGGCCTGCCCGTCGCGGCCCACGGGGTGGGCTCGGCGACAACCTTCAGACGCAAGCTGTCGAAAGGGATGTGCGGGTTGGGCACCTCGTAGCCGAGGTTGGCCGGAATCTCGCCGCGGTGCACCGCCAGTACGGCTTTGATCAACCCGGTAACCCCGGCCGCGGACTCCAGGTGACCGAGGTTGGACTTCACCGAACCGATCAGCAGCGGCGCCTCCGCCGGACGGCCGCGGCCCAGTACCGTGCCCAGGCCCCGCGCCTCGATCGGGTCGCCGAGCAGGGTGCCCGTTCCGTGGGCCTCGACGTAGTCGACCTCACGCCCGTCGATCCCGGCGTTGGCGTAGGCCGCCCGCAGCACCGCCATCTGCGCGGCCGGGTTGGGGGCCATCAGCCCGTTGGAACGGCCGTCCTGATTGACCGCCGATCCCCGGATCACGGCCAGCACGCGGTCGCCGTCGCGCACGGCGTCGGACAGGCGCTTGAGCACCACCACCCCGGCGCCCTCGGAACGCACGAACCCGTCGGCCCGTCCGTCGAAGGCGTGACAGCGCCCGGACGCCGACATGACCTCGGCGGAATCGAAGCTGCGCGTCGGAGCCGGGGACAGCAGGACGTTGACGCCGGCGGCCAACGCCACGTCCGAGTCGCCCGAGCGCAGGCTCTGGCAAGCCAGGTGCGCCGCCACCAGCGACGACGAACACGCGGTGTCGACCGTCACCGACGGACCGCGGAAATCGAAGAAGTACGACACCCGGTTGGCGATGATGCTCAGCGCACCGCCGGTGCCCGACCAGGCGTCGACGCCGGCGAGGTCGGCGGCCAACAACGACCCGTACTCGCCCAGACACGCCCCGGCGAAGACACCGGTCTGGGTGTGGCGCAGTGACTGCGGTGTGATGCCGGCATGTTCGAGTGCCTCGTGCGTCACTTCCAGGAGCAGCCGCTGCTGGGGATCCATCTTGTCGGCCTCGCGGGGCGGCACTTCGAAGAACTCCGCGTCGAACTCGGCCAGATCGTCGAGGAATCCACCCCAGCGGGTGGTGGCCGCCAGCGCGGCCGCGCTCTCCGGTGAACCGCCCTCGCACCACTCCCACCGTTCGGCGGGCACCTCACGAACCCCCGAACGGCCTTCGGCCAGGAAATCCCAGAACTCGTCGGGCCCGTGCACCCCGCCAGGCAGCCGGCAGCCCAGCCCGATGACGGCGATCGGGTCGTTCTCGACGGGGGCCGCGCCGCCTGCCGGGGCAGCGACCGCGGACGCATCGAAGACCGGTTCCACCTCGCCGCCGGTGACGAACCGGGCCATCAGGTTGACCGTGGGGTACTGCCAGAACTCCAGCGGCGAGACCATCCGGCCGACCAGCTCGGACAGCTCCCCCGCCAACACCACCGCGTCGGCGGATCCCACGGCGAGATCGCTCAGCGGCGCATCGCAGTCGATGTCCTCGGGGGCGATCCCGATCGTGTCGACCAGATAGTCGACCAACCACTGCCGGACGGCGTCTTCGTCGAGCTCGGCGTCAGGTTCCGCCTGCGGTGTCGCGTCGAACTCCGAGTGAGACCCCGCGGCTGTCTCCGGCAAGGGTCCTGGTTCCACTCCGGAGTCCGACTCCGGGGTCATGTCGACGCGTCCACGCGGTTGAACTCACCGGCCCGGTACATCTCGCCACACGACGACCGCCGCACCTTGCCGCTGCTGGTGATCGGAATCGAGCCTTGGCCCACCAGGACCAGATCCGCGACCCGGACGCCGTGCACCCGATTGACCTCGGCGGAAACCTCGCGCTTGAGGGTGCGCACCTCGTCCTCGTCGGTGGGTGTCTTGAACTCGGCGATGACGACGAGCTTCTCGCTGGTGTCGGTGGGAATCGAGACCGCAACCGTTCGGCCCTTGGTGATCATCGAGACCGTGGTCTCGATGTCCTCCGGGTAGTGGTTGCGCCCGTCGACGATCAGCAGGTCCTTGATGCGCCCGATGACGAACACTTCGTCGTCGAAGATCATCCCGAGGTCGCCGGTCCGCAACCAATCGCCCTTCGGGACGTCGCCGGATGCGCTGGCCAACTCCGCGCCGAAAAACTTCGCCGTCAGCTCCGGGTTGTGCCAGTAACCGGCGGTGACCTGTTCCCCGTGCACCCAGATCTCGCCGACCTCGCCCGCCTGCCGCTCGATCGCGGTGTCGGGATCGACGACACGGACCAGGGCGTCGGAGCGCGCTGTCCCGCAACCGACCAGTTCCGAACCGCCCTCAGCACACAGTTCGGCGTGCCCGGCGGAGAGCTTCTCGACGTCGAACCGCAGCACCGTCGGCGACCGGTCGCCGGGCGAGGACACCACGTACACCGTCGCCTCGGCCAAACCGTAGGAGGGCCGCATCGCATACGGCGACAGGTTGTATTTCGCGAACTTCTCGTTGAACCGCCGGACCGTCGCTCCGTGAACCCGCTCGGCGCCGTTGATCATGCCGACCACGCGGCTCAGATCCACCCCGGCCATGTCCTTGTCGGACACCCGGCGGATCAACAACTCGTAGGCGAAGTTCGGCGCCGCGGTCAGGGTGTGGCCGTGATCAGCCAGAATCTGGAGATAACGGGCCGGTTTGAGCAGGAATGCCACCGGGCTGGTCAGCACTGACGGCCGGCCGGAAGCGATCGGGCCGAAGGCACCGATTATGAGCCCCATGTCGTGGTAGAACGGCAACCACGAGACCAGGTGACCGTCCTCTGGCGCACCACCCTCGAGGTGGTCCAGGTAGTCGTCGGTGATCTGGCGGATGTTCCCCAGCGCATTGGCGTGGGTCACCATCACACCGGCCGGCGAACGGGTCGATCCGGAGGTGTACTGCAGGTAGGCGACCTCTTGCGGGGTGCCGGAGGACGGCTCGTCGCTCAGCGGCGAGTCGTAGTCCAGGGCGTCGACCTCGATGACGGCGGGGACGGATCCCCCCGGCTGTGCGTTGGCCAGCGCCACCACGTCGCCGACGATGGACGACGTCGTCACGATCGCCACCGGGGTGCTGTCCCGCAACGCGCCCGCCACGCGCTCGTCGAGTCCGCCGGGCATCGGTGTCGGCAGCGGCACCCCGAGGAAGCCGGCCTGGAGTGCGCCGAGGAACCCGACGATGTAGTCCATGCTCTGCGGCGCGACGATCGCCACCCGGTCGCCGGGCACTCCGCAACGCAGCAGTTGCTGGGCAACCACCTGCACTCGGTGGTAGATCTCGGCGAATGTGAGGGTGTCAGCAAACCCCGCCGGATCGACGTCGTAGTCGATGAATTTGTACGCGAGATCGTTCGGCTGCTGCTCTGCTCGCTCCTTCAGCAGCGCAGGGATTGCCAACTCAGGCTTCGCAATCACGTATTTCTCACCCTCAGGACTGACTTGTACCCCCGGACTGAGGGTGACCTTCTCGATGTCTGGTGGATCAAACTCGATTAAGAAAATCTTAGCTTATCGGCTGGTGGTGGCAAACTATAGCGCTCGGCTCAACCGCCACACACCGCGAGTATCCGGCCTTCGATGTCAGCCACCAACTCCGGGAGATGATCGTTGAGATAGAAATGATGGCCGGGAAACGTACGGACGGTGAACTCCGAGGTCGTCCGTTCCGACCAGGGAAGAACCTTATCGCGGGTGGCGATCTGGTCGTCTGCGCCGAGGTACGCGGCGATCGGGCACGACACGGTTGCCTCCGGCGGGCAGTCGTAATCGCCGATTGCCCGGAACCCCCGGAGTGTCGGCAGAATTCTGGCGGCGAATTCCTCGTTCTCCAGCAACTCGGGGCTGGCACCGGTGAACTGGGCGGCCGCCTCAAGCAGCCCACGGTCGGTGTCGGTCGTGTCGTCGAACCCGACACGGCCCGGTGCGGCCGAGGCGGAGACGAACAGTTCGGCAATGGGGTTTCCGGCCGCCTCGAACCGCCGGGCCACTTCGAAGGCCAGCAGTCCGCCCATGCTGTGCCCGAAGAACGCCACCCGACCTTCGGACTGATCCAGCGGCGACAACATCGCCGTCACCCGGTCGGCCAGGTCCGGGATGCTCGTGAACGAGGCCAGATCATGGGTACCGCCGCGGCCCGGATACTTGACCGCCACACGCTTGATGTCGGCGGTGAACGTCTTGGAAAACGGGATGTAGTACTGCGCCGAGCCACCGGCATGCGGGAAGATGAACAGCTTGGGAGTCGGCCCGGTCACCGGCCCAGATTACCGTTGCGCCAGCGGCCCCACCGATAGGATTACTCGCATGACTGTCACCCCGGCTGACTGTAAGAACCCGAATTGCACGTGCTCGCCGTGTACCTGTGGCCCGGACTGCTCCTGCGGCAAGGACGCCGGCTGCGGCAACTCCGACTGCACCTGCGGCCCGGACTGCGCGTGCGGACCCGACTGCTCCTGCGGCAAGGACGCCGGCTGCGGCAACCCGAACTGCACCTGCGGCCCGAATTGCGCCTGCGGCCCGAATTGCTCCTGCGGCACGTAATACCGCTGGGCTCGAGCCTCTCGATGAGTCAGAGCCTCTCGATGAGAACGGCGACGCCCAAGCCGGCCGCCCCACTGACGGCCGCGACGCCGTAGCGGCCGTCTCGCCGTTCGAGTTCCTCCAGGCAGCTACCCACCAGAATCGCTCCGGTGGCACCGAAGGCATGCCCCATCGCCATCGTGCCGCCGTTGGGATTCATGCGGTCCGGCCCCGCGTCGAGTTCGCGCCGGAACTTCACACACAGCGCGGCGAAGGCTTCGGCGAACTCGAAGACGTCGATGTCGGCCGGGCGCAGGCCGGCCCTGGCCAGAACCTCCACGACCGCACTCTGGCCCGCGGTCAGCATCACCACCGGGTTGACCGCCGTGGCCGCCGACGCGACGATCCGGCCGCGCGGCGCCATCCCGAGTGCCTCGGCGGACTCGCGGGTTCCGAGCAGGAGAAGCGCTGCGGCGTCGGCCATCTGGGGTGACGTGCCCACGGTGTGCAGGTGCTCGATCGAGGCAACGCCTTGGTAGGCGCCCAGTGCGATCGCGTCCTGCCCGTCGGCGCCCAGCGCGGCAAAGGCCGGCGGCAGCGCTGCCAGCGATTCGAAAGTCGTATGGGGACGGACGAGTTCGTCGTGATCCAGGCCCGGCGACTCCCCCGACGCCGAGATCGGAACCAGTGAGCGCGCGAACGCCCCAGCGGCCCGTGCCGCGGCGGCTTTCTGCTGGGTCTCCACGCCGTAACGGTCGAGGTCGCCGCGGGGGATTCCCTCGATCGTCGCGTTGAGGTCTGCCGCGATCCCCATGTGCACCGAACCCACCCGGCGGATGGTGTCCGGATCCGTCCACAGCGGGCCCCGGTCGGCGAACAGGGGCACCCGGGAGACCGACTCGACCCCGCCGGCGACGGCAAGGGTGAGGTCACCGGCCTTCAGTCGCGCGGACGCCAGTGCGACCGCATCGATTCCCGATGCGCAGAACCGGTTGATCATCAGGCCCGGAACGTGATCACCCCACCCGGCAAGCAGCGCCGAGGTGCGGGCGATGTTCGCGCCCTGCTCGTCGACCTGCGAGGCACAGCCCACGATGACGTCCTCGACCCGTCCGGTGTCCAGTCCGGTCCGATCGATCAGGGCATGCTCAAGATGAACCAGGAGGTCCGTCGCCGTGTGTTCGTGCAGCGATCCTGTGGCCGACGCCTTGCCGCGCGGGGTCCGGACGTAGTCCAGGACAACAGCGGTCCCCTCGTTCATCGGCTCGCTCATTGTCAGGGCTCTCCTGGGAGTTGTAGTGCAGCGTGCGCGGCCGCGACCGTCTGGTGTGCGTATCCCTCGCCGAACAATGCGACGTGGGCGAGCAACGGGAACAGCTGGTGCAGCGCAATCCGGTCGCGCCACCCCGGCCGCAGCCGGCGCACGCCCTGGTAACCACGGTAGACGGCTTCCAGGTGGGGGCAGCCGAACAGGGCCAGCATCGCGAGGTCGGTCTCCCGATGCCCGCCCTGGGCTGCAGGGTCGATCAGGACCGCGCCGTGCGGCGTCCACATCACGTTGCCGCTCCACAAGTCGCCATGGAGCCGGGCCGGGTGATCGTCGTCGTCGAAATCCCCTGCGCGGCAGCGCCGGATGACCTCCATCACGAGGTGGCGGTCGTCGGTGTCCAGTCCGGCGGCGGCACGGTCCAGCATGGGTGCCAGACGCTCGTCGGCGTAGAACCGGCCCCAGGTGTCGTGTGGCGTCAGGCTCATCGGCAGCGGTTGGTGCAGTGGGCCGAAGAACCCCGGCCCGGTCCAGCCGTCGGGCGGGGCTCCGAATCCCGCCGCGCCGGCGTCGTGGGTGACGGCCAGGCAACGGCCGAAAGCCTCGGCGGCCGCCGAAGTCGCAGTTCCGCGGTCCAGCTGTTCCAGCGTCAGGCTGGTGTCGTCCCAGCGGGTCACCCGAGCACAGGGCATGCCACCGGACACAGCGGCAAGCCAGCGCAGTCCCGCCGCCTCGCAGGCGAAAAAGCCCTGCGGCGCAGCGGGATTGCATTTGACGAAATCGGGACGGTGAACGCTTACGATGACTGAGGCTAGCAGCGTGTCTGCGGTGCAAGCGTTGCCTCCGCACGCGTTCCCCCGAGAGGAGACGGGCGTGACCCTGCCCCGGCTTCGAGGCGACATACCGCACCTGTCCGAGGTGACGCCCTCGGTCCTCGCCGGGATGGGGGTGGCCGGGTTCAGCGGGCCGATCGGACTCCCGGGGCCCGTGCGTGGCGCCTGCGTGCTGTTGATCGATGGATTGGGCGCCGGACTGCTGGACAGCCATCTCGCGGATGCACCGGTGCTGGCCGGCATGCGGGCCGGGACGCTGGGCGTGGGTTTCCCGTCCACCACCGCGGCCGGATTGGCTGCCATCGGAACCGGTTGCGCCTCAGGGGAACACGGCATGGTGGGCTATTCCTTCCGGGTGTCCGGCATACCCGGCCCGGGGCTGCTCAATGCGTTGAGTTGGCGGCCCCACCCCTGGGGCTCGGACCTGCGCGAGACCGTCGTTCCGGAGTCGATGCAGCCGAAAGCGACCACCTTCGAGCGTGCCGACGCGGCCGGGGTGGCGGTCAGTGTCATCTCGGCCGCGCAGTTCGACGGTTCGGGGTTGACCCGGGCGGTGTTGCGCGGCGGTCGCTACATCGGCGTGCACGCTCTCGGCGATCTGGCGGCGCGGGTCGGTGAGGCGATCGCCGAGGGAGGGTTCTGCTACGGCTACCACAGCGAACTCGATCTCCTCGGCCACCTGTACGGACCCGGCTCGCTCCCCTGGAGGATGCAACTCCGGCAGGTCGACCGCCTGGTCGAATCCATCGTCGAAACCCTGCCGCCCGCGGGGCTGCTCGCGGTGGTGGCCGACCATGGCATGGTGACCGTGGATCCCGGGAACTTGGTGGATCTGGATGACAGCCCAGCGCTGCTGAGCGGGGTGGCGGCCATCGGCGGCGAACCCCGGGCACGTCACGTCTACACCGTCGGCGGGGCGCAGGCCGACGTGCTGCAGGCCTGGCGGCAGACCCTCGGGCAGCGGGCATGGGTGGTCACCCGCGACGAGGCGATCGAGGCCGGCTGGTTCGGCCCCCGCCTCGACGACGCCGTGCGGCCACGCATCGGTGACGTCGTGGCCGCAGCACGGGACGCCGCGGTGCTGGTGCGACGCACCACAGAACCGCTGGAATCAAATCTGCGCGGACATCACGGGTCATTGACCGATGCCGAGCAGCTGGTCCCGCTGCTGATCGCCCACAACCCATGACCGATCCGGCCCTCAGGGCGTCGCTCGACACACCTCAAACTCATCATCGCGCACATGGGACTGCCGGAGTACCGCGAATTCCTTGCTCTCGCAGAGCAATTCAGTGGCGTCTATCTCGATACCACCATGGTGTTCACCGACTTCACCGAACAGCTGAACCCGTTCCCACCCGAAGCGCTCCCGGATCTGCAACGCCTGGCCGACAAGGTGCTGTTCGGCAGCGACTACCCGAACATCCCCTACCCGGACCCCCGACGCGGTCGCGGCCGTCATCGGCATAGGCCTCGGCGAACAGTGGTGCCGAAAAGTTCTGTATGCCAACGCCGCAACGCTGTTCGGCCTGGGTTAATCGGTCGCAAAGGCCGCCTCGGCATCCCGGTTGAGATCGACGTAGGCCTTCTCGCTGACATCGAAGGCGACGCCCTGAATGGTCCCGCCGCTAAACGTTCCGGGATTCTTGTACTGGTCGGAGACGTTGTCGCCGCTGTCGTATCCCACACACAGACCGTCGCCCGCGAGGGTGAACTTGCCGATCTGGGCCCGCATCGGTCCGCTGGTCACCGCCTTGCCGTCGACGTAGAGCGTCGTCGTGCCCAGGGATTCGCCGTGTTCGCCGGCCTTCTCCCGCTTGAATTCCATTCCGATCTGGTGCTTTCCGGGCGGCAGCGGGGGCGAGACGAAATCCTGCTCGGGCTTGATGCCCAGGAAGTTGTAGACGTAATGCAGCCGGCCGTCCTTGATGAACAGGGTGTGGCCGCCGAAGCGGGAACCGTGCGCGAAGATCACCCCTTGGGCGCCCGGCTCCAGGTCGGCGTTGGCGACGATCTTGTAGGAGCGGCCGCGGACGCTCACCGCCACGCCCTCGGGCACCGGAGCGGTGTCGGGGTAGTAGACGTAGCGGTCGCGCGGCGGCTCGGACTGCGGCCGCGGGGTGCCCGCCTGTTCCACCGCGGAGCGGTCGTCCAGCGGCAATACGAAGTTGTCCCTGGCTTCCTCGTCCCAGGCCTTGATCAGCTCTTTGAGCTTGTCGGGGTGCTGGTCGGCGACGTTGGTGGACTCCGAGCGGTCCTCGTCGACGTGGTAGAGCTCCCAGCGATCCTGATCGAAATGGCCCTTGTTGCTCAGCGGGGCGTGCAGGGCTGCCGCTTTCCAGCCGTCCTGCCAGATGCCCCGGGTGCCCAGCATGGCGTAGTACTGCCGCTTGCGGGTGGTGGCGGCGCTGCCGTCGTCGAAGCTGTAGCGCATCGACACACCGTTCATCGGGTACTGCTTGATGCCCTTGTATTCCTTGGGCATCTCCAGGCCTGCGACGTCGAGGACGGTCGCGGCGACGTCGGTGGCGTGGTGATACTGCTGGCGCACCTCGCCTTTGGCCTTGATGCCCTTCGGCCAGGAGATCACCATGGGGTCACAGGTACCGCCGGCGAACTGCGCGTACCGCTTGAACATCTGGAACGGCGTCGAGAACGCCGTCGCCCACCCGGTCGGATAGTGGTTGTAGGTGTCCGGGCTGCCAAGGGTGTTCAGGTACTTCATGTTCTCCGACAGTTCGTCGGGATAACCGTTGAAGAACTTGTTCTCGTTCACCGATCCGTTGGGCGACCCCTCCCCCGATGCCCCGTTGTCGGCGCAGTAGAAGATGATCGTGTTCTCCAACTGCCCCGTCTTGTCGAGATAGTCGACGATGCGCCCGACCTGAGCATCGGTGTATTCGGAGAATCCGGCGTACACCTCGGCCATCCGCGCGAACAGCTTCTTCTCATCCGCGTTCAGTGAATCCCACGGCCGGACAGCATCATTGGCGGCGGCGACGTCAGCGGGCAGCGGGTTGATGGGCGTCAGATTGGTACCCTCGGGCAGCACGCCCTTCTGGATCATCCGTGGCAGCACCCACTCGCGGTAAGCCTCGTAGCCGTCGTCGAACTTGCCCTTGTACTTGTCGATGTATTCCTGGGGCGAATGATGCGGGGCGTGGTTGGCACCCGGGCAGAACCACATGTACCAGGGCTTGGACGGGTTGGACGACTTCTGGTCCCGCAGCATCCGGATCGCATTGTCGGTGAGGTCTTTCGACAGGTGGTAGCCCTCGTCGGGACCGTACGGCTGCTCGACGAACCTGTTGTCCTCGACGAGGTCGGGGAACCATTGGTTGGTCTCCCCGCCCAGGAATCCGTAGAAGCGGTCGAAGCCCTTCTGCAGCGGCCACTCCGACTTGCTCCCGCCACTGGAGACGTCTTCCTCGGGAACGTTGTGGTTCTTTCCGACCCAGAAGGTGCTGTAGCCGTTGTCCTGGAGCACCTGGCCGATGGTGGCGCACTGCGCGGGCAGGCGGGCGGCCATCCCAGGAAAGCCGTTGGAGCCCTCGGTGATCGAGCCCGAGCGGTTCACGTGCTGGCTGCGCCCGGTGAGGAAGCACGATCGCGTGGGCGAGCACAGCGCGGTGGTGTGCCACTGGGTGTACATGACGCCGTTGTCGGCCAGTTTCTGCATGACCGGCATGTTGATACGGCCACCGTAGGGCGACCACGCCGCCAATCCGGTGTCGTCGTAGAGGACCACCAGGATGTTGGGAGCGCCCTCGGGGGCCTTCTTCAGTTCGAAGGGCTTCCAGTCGGCTTTCGAGTCCCGGATGTCGAGTTCGATCTTGCCGTCGAAGCCCTCGTTGATCCCGGTGCCATACCCGGGCGGTCCGTCACCCTTCGAACCACAACTGACAGCGAACGTGGAGGCCGCGGCGGCCCCCACTCCGGCCGCCATGCCCCCCAGCATCTTCCGCCGCGAAATCCCGCGCTTCTGGGCGTCATCAGATGCGTTACGGGGATCGGTTCCGTCGGATTGCCGGTCTGTCACGTGGGCTCCCTTCGGCTGTGGTCCGGAAATTGTCCGGTTGGACTCGGAACCTAGCCGAGTTCGGGCCGGCTGTCCTCGAGTTTGACGCAAATGCAGACCTTTCGCCCAAATTTCTGGTGTGCCTCCTCTCCTTGCCGGCAAGCCAGCTGGAACAAGGAGTGACCGATGTCGAAATCGCCTGCCTCGCTGCGAGAATTCTCGATCCTGACGCGCGCCCGGATTCGTCCGATAACGAAGTCGTCAGGCCGGGAAGCGACTCGGGCAGGCCGACAACTCGCCTTGCGCGGCCCTGCCAACGGGTCGATACTGACTCGACGAGCACCCTGGAAAAGGGTACGCCGATGGCTTTCGACTTCACGGTCGCTTGTCTGCGCTGTGCCGCAACCGTCACGGTGCCCGCAACGGACCGCCGGGAGCGTTCTCGAACTGCTCGTCGATTTCGGCTGGCAGACGACGAAAGAGGGCGCCGTCTGCCACTCGCACAGATTCCGTCGCGCTGAGGCGTCATAGATCAGCGCCGTTCCCGCTCACCCGAGGCAGTAAAATCTTCTCGTCCATCAACAGGAGGGTTTCTGCATGGATTACAACTGGCTCAATCCCAAGGCCGATGCCCGGCCGGTCGGGAACAAGGGGTGGGGTTCGTTCGTGCGCGAGACCATCTCAGCAGGTGAGACCGTTGCAGCCTTCGGCGGTTGGGTGTTGCCCGGGGCCGTTCTGGAGACGCTCAGTGCGGACCGACAGCATCGGTCGATCCAGGTCGATGACGATCTCTACCTGGTCCCCGGGGAAACCCCGGAGCCGGGCGACATGATCAACCACTCCTGCGAACCGAACTGCGGATTGATTGGGCAACTGCTCGTGGTGGCCATGCGGGACATTTCACCGGGTGAGGAGTTGACCTTCGACTACGCGATGTGCGACGCCTCCGACTATGACGAGTTCCGCTGTTTGTGTGGCCGGGCGACCTGCCGAGGGATCATCACCGGTTCGGATTGGCGCGACGCGGAATTGCAGAACAAGTACGCGGGCTGGTTCTCCCCCTACCTCGTCCGCCGGATTGCGGCGTTGCCCGCCCGGCCCTGATCGCAGGCAACGCGCGTGTCGGTGGCCGGTGGCACCATTGCCCCGGCCGGCAGGACAGGCTGACGGCGGTCCACGACACGGAGGTTCAGGGGTGGGACGGAAACCGAGCGACAACTACGACTACGGCGAGCCCGGCAAGTGGGGCGAGCCCTACGAGATGATCGACTTCGTCGAGGGTGGCGAGGAGCAAGAGGACGACGACGAGTAACAACCCCAGACAAACCGACACCGCCGTCCCTGTGTGAGGAACGACGGTGCCGGCGTGGTGTTGAGAGCCGCAGCCGGTGCTAGCTGGCGGGAGGCAGCAGCACCGAGTCGATCAGGTAGATGGTGGCGTTGGATGCCGTCACGCCACCGCACACCACGTTGGCGTTGTTGACCTTGAGAACGTCGCCCGAGCCGCTGACCGTGACGGTCGCGCCCTGGACGGTCTTGTGGGTGCCGACGACCTTGTCAGGACCGGCCTGACCGGCGACGACATGGTAGGTCAGGATCGAGGTCAGCAGGGCCGAGTCCGTCTTGAGCTTGTCGATCGTCGCCGCGTCAAGCTTGGCGAACGCGTCGTTGGTCGGGGCGAAGACGGTGAACTGGCCGCCGTTGAGGGTGTCAACGAGGTTGACGTGCGGATTGAGGCCGCCGGAAAGAGCGGAGGCCAGGGTGGTCAGGACCGGGCTGTTTGCGGCGGCGACGGTGACCGGCGACGCTGCCATTCCGGCGACCGAGCCTGGACCTGTCGGGTTCTGCTGGGCGTAGGCCGCACATCCCGGTCCGACGAGATCAGCGGATGCGGTGGGGGCCGTGACGACCGCGAACATCGCTGCCGCGGCGGCAGCGGTTCCAAAAGACTTCTTCATTGACATGCTCATAGGTTGAACCTTTCGATCTGTTGGCGCCCAGTGCGGGCGAACTGTCAGGGGTACTTCGGCGCGGTCGCCGGTTTGGATTGGTCAAACCGGGACATGACATCAATCACAGGACAGACCCATCCATGCCCCACTCGGCTCCGAATACACAATGCGGCCGGTGGTCGGGCCCGCACATAAACAAAAGATGGAGAACAAATCATGGGTGACAAACTGTTCGCTCTCACGTCGCTTTCGGATTGGGCCTGGGGCGAGACCGCCGTCGTGGCGGTCCTCGTGCTGATCGGTGTCCTGACCATGCGCTCGGTCATCGAACGCGACAAGGCCATCGTCATCGGGAAAGGCGCCCAGGCTCGGTTGGAGGCGTACGAGGCCCGGTGGCGTACCGGAGGCCCTGCCGGCGCCTGAGGCAACACCCGGGAGTGTCGTAGATTTCTGTCCGCTTCCCGCTACGCTCCCAAAGGTGCCCAGAGTACTGGCGCCCGGAACGGGGAGTGTCTGACGGTGAGTCGCGAAGAAGGTCCTGCCCTCGACGCATTGTTGCGCCGAGTCGGGCACCGTGACCGCGAGGCGTTTGCCACGCTCTACGACCTCACCCGCTCCCGGGTGTTCGGCTTGGTGTTGCGAG